>JBBRKH010000029.1:0-12118 GCA_038217965.1 Sphingomonadales bacterium
TCCCCACCGACGCTGCCGGTCTGCGCGCGCTGAAAGCGATGGGCTTTTCCGACGCGCGCCTCGCGTTCCTCGCCGGCAGGCGCGAAGCCGATGTCGCCGCCGCCCGCCGCGCGCATGGCGTCCGCCCGGTCTACAAGCGCATCGATAGCTGCGCCGCCGAATTTGAAGCCCCCACGCCCTACCTGTATTCCACCTACGCCGGCACCGAATGCGAATCCGAGCCAACCGGCCGCCGCAAGATCGCAATCCTCGGCGGTGGGCCCAACCGCATCGGCCAGGGCATCGAGTTCGATTATTGCTGCTGCCACGCCGCCTTCGCGCTCGACGAGGCCGGCTTCGAAACGATCATGATCAACTGCAACCCCGAAACGGTCAGCACCGACTACGACACCTCCGACCGGCTCTACTTCGAGCCGCTCACGGCGGAAGACGTGCTTGAGGTTCTCCATGTCGAAATGCAGGCCGGCTCGCTCGAAGGTGTGATCGTGCAGTTCGGCGGCCAGACCCCGCTGAAGCTTGCGCGTTCGCTGGAGGCCGCCGGCATCCCCATCTTGGGCACGAGCCCCGACGCCATCGACCTCGCCGAAGACCGCGAGCGCTTTGCCGCCCTGGTTGAACAGCTCGGCCTGAAGCAGCCTGCCGGGGGCCTGGCCCGCAGCGCCGCCGAAGCGGTCGCAGTGGCGGACCGCATCGGCTACCCGGTGCTGATGCGGCCCAGCTATGTGCTTGGCGGACGCGGCATGGAAATCGTCGAGACCACGGCGCAACTCGAGACCTACATCGCCACCGCCGTGAAAGTCTCCGGCGACAGCCCCGTCCTCATCGACCGCTATCTGCGCGATGCCGTCGAAGTGGATGTGGACGCCCTGGCCGATGGCGAAACGGTGCATGTCGCCGGCGTGATGCAGCATATCGAGGAAGCGGGAGTGCACTCGGGCGACAGCGCCTGCTCGCTGCCACCCTACAGTCTGGCACCGGCCGTCATTGCCGAAATCGAGCGGCAGACGGCCATTCTGGCACGCGCGCTCAACGTGCGCGGGCTGATGAACATCCAGTTCGCAGTCAAGGATGGGGAGGTTTATCTCATCGAGGTCAATCCGCGCGCCAGCCGCACGGTCCCCTTCGTCGCCAAGGCTCTGGGCACGCCGTTTGCCAAGATTGCCGCGCGCGTCATGGCGGGCGAAACGCTGGCCAGTTTCGAACTGCAGCGCCAGACACCAGACCATATTGCCGTGAAAGAGGCTGTCTTCCCCTTCGCCCGCTTCCCCGGCGTCGATCCCGTGCTCAGCCCGGAAATGAAATCGACCGGTGAAGTGATGGGCATAGACAGCGATTTCGCCATGGCCTTCTACAAAAGCCAGCTGGGTGGCGGCACTGTATTGCCCACCGAAGGCACTGTCTTCATCTCTGTGAAAGACACCGACAAGCCGCATGTGCTGACCGCAGCGCGCGGCCTGGCCGCGATGGGCTTCGACCTCGTGGCAACGCGCGGCACCGCGCGCTGGCTGGCAGGCGAAGGGGTGGCCGTCGGCATCATCAACAAGGTGCTGGAAGGCCAGCCGCACATCGTCGATGCGATCACCGACGGCAAGATCGCCATGCTGTTCAACACCACCGAGGGCGTGCAATCGCTGAAGGACTCGGAATCCATTCGCATGGCCGCTTGGGCGCGCAAAATCCCGATCTTCACCACCGCAGCCGCCAGCGATGCGGCCGTGAAGGCGATAGTCGCCGTTGCCTCCCGACCGCTCGGTGTGAAGCCGTTGCAGGATTTCCATCGGTTGCCGGGGCGCGGGTGAAGCATTTGTGGCAGCGCATGCCCGCCTCTTGCGGAACCAATTGCTCCGACATACACTTACCATCCGATATCGGCGTTTCCAGCCTTTCCCTGTCCGGTCCGGAGCTTGAAATCGGCGCGAAACCGCCGACTTAAACCCTTGTCAGATTATAAAAGAATGATTGAACCGCATGGCCACTATTGAAAAAGTCCCGATGCTTGCCGAAGGCCACGAATATCTGGTCCGTTCGCTGAAGCATCTGAAGGAAGTCGAGCGTCCCGAGAATGTCGAGGCGATCGAAGAAGCGCGCGCGCACGGCGATCTTTCGGAGAATGCCGAATATCATTCGGCCAAAGAGCGACAGGGCCACATCGAAGCGCAGATCATCGACATGGAAGACAAGCTGGCACGCGCCATCGTCATCGACCCGACCATGCTGTCGGGCGACAAGGTGGTGTTCGGCGCGACCGTGCATCTGTCCGACGAAGACGAACGCAAGATCATCTATCAGATCGTCGGCGAGACCGAAGCCGATGCCAAGCGCGGCCGCATCAGCTTCAACTCGCCGGTCGGGCGTGCGCTGATCAGCCGCAAGGTGGGGGAAGAAGTCGAAGTGGTCACACCTTCGGGCGATCGATCCTATCTGATCGAGAATGTGGAATTCAAATAAGCGTCGACCGACAGACGAAGATGAAACCCTTCAAGCCGCCAGCAGCGCACGCAACCAGGACCATCCTGTTCGCCTGCGTCGCGTTGCAACTTGTCGGCCTGGTGATGGGTGCGGGATTCGATCAGGCGCTGATCCTGGCCGCCGGCCTCGTTCCCGCACGGTTGACCGGTGAGGTTATCGGGCTGCAATCCGCCGTTCCCGCGCCGCTTACACTTGTCACCCACATGTTCCTGCACGGCGGCCTGCTGCATCTGGCGATGAACATGGTGTTTCTCGCCTGGGTCGGCCGCCATGTGGAATGGCTGATCGGACCGGCGCGCTTCGTTCTGCTGTTCCTGCTCGGCGGCATTGCCGGCGGCCTGCTGCAGGTGTTCATGACGCCCGGCTCGGTCATTCCGGTGGTTGGCGCGTCCGGCGCGATTGCGGCCGTGTTTGCCACCTATGCGCTGCTGTTCGCGCAAAATGGCGAGGCCCCGGTCATGGTTTTCGGTCTGCGTATCTCCGGCGAAACCGTGCGCGCCTTCCGCTACGCCGCGCTGTGGATCGGCCTGCAGCTGCTCACCGCGGTCGCCTTCAATCTCCCGGGCAGCGGCGGCGTTGCCATCTGGGCGCACATCGGCGGCTTCGTAGTGGGGCTGCTGTTCGGCTTGCCGTGGGTGCGCAACCGCCGGGAGCAGGATTTCCAGTAGCCGCTCAAACCAGGGGTCGCCGATCTTTCCAGGGCGCGGCTTGCTCGATTTCCGCCGCCAGCTGCAACAGCAGCGAGTCGGAGCCAAAGCGCCCCTGTCCCATGATGCCGATCGGCAGGCCATCACGGCTGGTGCCGAGTGGCAGCGTGATGGCAGGCGTGCCGGTCATGTTGGCGAGGCTGGCAAACGGGCAGAACCGGCCGAAGGCAGCGCTGAAACTTTCCGGATCGGGATTCGCCAGATGCAGCACGCCGAGCGCGACCGGGGGCTGCGCCAGCGTTGGCGAAAGCAGGATATCATGGCTCTCGAAAAACATGTCCATCGCCTGCGCTGCGTGCGAAAGCGTGTTGAGCGCGCCCTGGAGTTCCAGGCCGGTGACCGCCTGGCCCATGCGCAGCCAGTTTTGCACCAGCGGCTCCAGCAGATCGGGATCGATCGGCCGTGGCCGAAGCGCGTTGATGGCCGCAATGTCGGACGCGGTGCAAGCAGCGATATTGCTGATATTGGCGGCATTCAGCGCCCGCATGTCGATCTGCGGCCGCGCCTCGGCGACGGTGTGGCCAAGGCCCGCGAACAGCCGCGCGGCATCCTCGAACGCATCGGCAACATCGCGGTCGAGCGCAAATCCGGCCATCGGCAACAGCGCGATGCGCAGACGGGGCACCGGCTTTCCGAGCGCTGCCGAATAGCCACCCTCGGGACGGGCGGGAATCACCCGCGAGCCGGCTTCGGGCCCGGCGAAGACATCGAGGAAGGCGGCGGCATCGCGCACGCTGCGGCTGATCGGGCCGATGACGCTGAGGCCGTTCCAGGCATCGATGTGCCATGGGCCGACGGGTAGCAGGCCACGTGACGGCTTCAGGCCGAACAGGCCGCAGCAGCTTGCCGGCACGCGCACCGAGCCGCCGCCATCGCTTGCCTGTGCCAGCGGGACGACGCCCAGCGCCACGGCGGCGGCCGCTCCGCCAGACGATCCGCCGGTGGTGCGCTCGCGGTTCCAGGGGTTGCGGGTCTGCCCGTGGGCACTGCTTTCGGTGGTGACAGTCAGCCCGAGCTCGGGGGTGGTGGTCTTGGCGAAGGTCAGCAGCCCGGCGGCATCGACGCGATCCATGAAGGTGGAGTTGGCAACGGCGACGTGCGCCAGAGCCCGGCTGCCGCCCCCGCTGGTGACGCCGGCGATGTCGACTCCCAGATCCTTGACCAGAAACGGAACGCCGGCCAGCGGCCCGCCGCCAAGCGGCCGCAAGGCCTGTTCGCGGGCACGCGCGCGGCAATCCTGCGCGATGTAGTTCAGCGCCGGATTGGTATCGTCGACCCGCGCGATCGCGGCTTCCAGCAGCTCGGCGGGTTTCACTTCGCCAGCCTTCACCAGCGTCGCAAGCCCGACCGCGTCAACGGTGTGCAGCAGATATGCGATGTCGCTCATGCCAGGGTTTCCATTCGCTCGAGGGCATCCGCCAGGTCGGTTATCAGGTCGTCAGGGTCTTCCAGCCCGATCGAAAGGCGCAGCGACAGGCCGGTCGCGGCGAACCGCGAGACGCGGCGCAGTTTTTCCGGCGATGTCGGAATCACCAGGGATTCGTAGCCGCCCCAGCTGAAGCCGAGGCCGAAATGCCGGAGCGAATCGCAGAACAGCGGGGCATCCGCGCGCGAACCGCATTTCAGCACGACGCCGAACAGGCCGGATGCGCCGGAAAAATCGCGCTTCCAGACAGCATGGCCGGGGCAGTCCGCCAAGGCCGGATGCAACACGCGGTCCACCAGCGGATGCGCTTTCAGGAAATGCGCAACCCGCAGCGCCGACTCCTGGTGTCGCGCCATCCTGAGCGGCAGCGTGCGAAAGCCGCGCAGGGCAAGCGCCGCCTCATCGCCCGACACGCAGAGCCCCAGTTGCCACACGGTCGTGCGCAATCGCTCGAAATGCCCGGGCGTGGCGCTGACGCTGCCCATCATCAGGTCGGAATGGCCGCCGACATATTTGGTGAGCGCCTGCATGACCATGTCGCAACCGGCCGGTATTGCCTTGAAGAAATGGCTGGCGGCCCAGGTGTTGTCCAGCAGGGTAACGATGCCCGCCGCCCGCGCCGCCGTGGTCATCGCCGGAATATCCTGCACTTCGAAAGTCAGCGAGCCGGGCGATTCCATCAGCAGCAGCGCGGTTTCCGGGCGGAAGAGGGAAGCAATGCCTGCCCCGATCAGCGGATCATAGGCTTCCGCCACGATCCCGAGACGCTTCGCCAGCCCGAAGACGAAGGCGGTCGTCGGATCGTAGGCGCTGTCGGGAACAAGCAGGTGCGAGCCGGCCCTGCAAACCGAAAGGATCGCCGAGCCGAGTGCTGCGACGCCGCTCGGCATCAGCATGGTGCCTGCCGCGCCCGGCTCCTGGCCGGTCAACGCCTCGCGCAGCGCCCATGTGGTCGGCGTGCCCTTGCGGCCATAGAAGAGCACCCCGTCCTGATCCAGGTTGGCCGCATCCATGTCGGCGATCGACCGGTAGACGATGGTGGACGCGCGATAGACGGGCGGGTTGACCACGCCGTGCGACCATTCCGGCCGCCGGCCGGCCTCCACCGCCCAGGTCTCGGGTTTGCGCCCCGTGCTCAAACGGGGCCGGTAACGACCGGCGTGTCGGCGCGGCCGCCCCATTCTGCCCAGCTGCCATCATACAGCGCCGGTGTGGCGGCACCGAGCATGGTGGCAGCGAGCACGATGTTGGCCGCCGTTATGCCGGACCCGCAAGTGGCGACGATCGGCTTTCTCACATCGATGCCGGCCGCCACGAACAGGCCGGCCAGCGCCGCCTTGTCCTTGTAGGTGCCGTCCGCATTAAACAGCGACGGCGACGGCAGATTCCGGGCGCCTGGCATGTGGCCGGAGCGCACGCCCGGGCGCGGTTCCGGCTCGGTTCCGGCAAATCGGCCGGCCGGTCGCGCATCCACCAGTTGCGCGTCACCGCTGGCAAGGTGCGCCTGGACCTGCGGCTGGCTGCGCACGCTGCCATTGTCTGCCCACACGGTGAAATGCCGATGCCGAACGCTGGACCTGCCGCTTTCCAGCATGCCGTCGATGCGCTTCCAGGCATCTAGCCCACCATCCAGCACCGCTACCGAATGCGCACCGAACAGGCGGAACATCCACCAGGCCCGCGCCGCCGAGCGGAGCGGGCTATTGTCGTACACGATGATGCGCGAGCCATCGCCCAGCCCCAGCGCCTGCGCGCGGCTGGCGAATTTTTCCGGACGAGGCAACATGTGCGGCAGCCCGGACGAGGGGTCGGTGACTTCATCCAGATCGAGAAACACCGCGCCCGCAATATGTTCCGCTTCGAATTCGGCACGGGCGTTGCGACCATGATCCGGCAGAAAAAGGGTCGCATCGACGATGCGGATATCGCTCTTGCTGTGTTCGGCCTTCAGCCATTCCGCGCTGACCGTTGCGTCCATGTCCGTCCCCTGTGGTGGCAGCCGGGTGCCGGCCGCCTGTCGCATCTGTTCAAGCCGCAGTCTTTAGACACGCTGCCGGATGCCGACAAGGGAGCAGCCTCGGAACACGCGCTGCCCCCTATCAGGGTTAGCCGGCGCTAAAGCGCTGAAGCGATGTGATCCGCTGCCGTAGTCCATTGTCGGTTGCGGCAGAATTCGGCCGCACCGCAGCGGCTTTCCGGGCGTCGGGTTGCCCGGTGAACGCTGGACATGGTGGCGTCAGGTGGGTGACGCGTCGGCAGATGAGGCGCGACAATGGAACAATTGGGCAGACCGGAAATCGATGGGCTGGTGCGCCGGGCGCGCGGACTTGCTGCAACCCTGCCCTCGGATGGCGCCCTGTGGGCCCGTCGCGCATCGCCATCGACCGCTGTGCCCGACGGCCCGGGCCATGTGGATGCAGACCCTGGCGGTTTGGCCGGAGCATGCCCGACGGCCGATGAATCGCTGCCCATGGCAAATCCGGAGCGGCGGCTGGCGCGGCGCGCGGAATCCCTTTGGGAAGCGCTTCGCGGAGGCCACCCGCTGCCGCCAGCGAGCGCCGCTGCGGTGCTGCTGGCGCCGCCATTTTCCGGCCATGGCCTGCTGGTGGCTGTGCCGGCGCCCGGAAAGCGCGGCGATGCTCCGCGCATCCTCCAGGTTGGCCACGATGTGCAGAAGCTCGGCATATCCAGCAGCGGAGCGCGACAGTCGGGCGCAATGCCAAGCGCTGCACCCGGCGGCGCGCCGGCGGCGCTGCTTGGCGGGCGACTGGTTGCGCTGGCGGTGCAGGCGTCCGCGGAAGCCACGACCATGGCTTTCGACAGCGAGGCGCATCCGTTCAGCGTCGGCGGCAGCCAGCCGCCGTTGCTGATGCGCGCGATTGCCCTGCCGCTCGCCCCCGAGGCCGGTTGCGAGGCATTGGTGGTCGTCATTACATCGTGGCGAGAACTGCTTTCCGCCGGCGATACCGCCTCGCTGCACCGCGAACTGGCAGCCGCGATAGGCTGGATGCACAGTCACCGCTCGCCATGCTGATCTCCATGCCGACGGATCATGGCTGACGCACGGCGGCCTCGATGCTTGAAGCAACTCTCGCGCTGGCGCATAGGCTGCCAAAAAAGGGGGGCAAAGGCCCGCCGCTAGCGAGACGCGAGGAACCATCCATGCCCCGTTCGGCAACCATCGCCCGGAAGTCATCTGCGGTTCGGCCGGAAGATGCGCCGCTGGAAGCAGCGCTTGCGGAAATCCTGCTGGGTCATGCGCCGCCGGGCGAGCTGGAAGGTCTGCCCATCGAAGGCCGCGCGCGCGTTTTGCAGATGGCATGGGATCTTGTTCGCACGCGCACACCCGGCACGCACGCGATGATCGTCGGCGCCGGCGAGGGAGATGCCGGCCACCGCCGCATGCCCGTTGCCTTGATCACCGACGACATGCCCTTTCTTGTCGACAGCGCAACGGCGGTGATTTCCAACGCCGGCCTCGAAATCACCCGTTTGCTGCACCCGATCCTGAAAGTGCGCCGCAACGCGGCCGGAGACGTGGTTGAGTTCGGCGCCACCGATGCGCCGCGCGAATCCCTGATCGTGATGGAAACGGAGCGCGCGCCGGCCAAGACACGGGCGGAAATCGCCCACCAGCTGGATCTGGTTTATGGCGATGTGCGCGCCGTCGTCACCGATTGGCAGGCGATGCTTCAGCTGCTGCGCGCGTCGGCGCGCATGCTGAACGATGTGCCGCCGCCGATCGCACCGCATGTGCTGGCCGAGTCCATCGCCTTTCTGGACTGGCTGGCGGCAGACAATTTCACCTTGCTCGGGGCGACCGACGGGGTGGCGCAGCTGGGCCTGCTCAGCGATGCCGCGCGCTGGCAGGCGCCGATCGCCAGCACCGAGCATCCCATGGATGCGCTGCGGATCGGCAAATCGCCACAGCGATCCACCGTCCACCGCACCGTGCCGCTCGATGTTATTTCGGTGCGCCGCTACGACAGCGGCGGGCGGGTTGCCGGCGCATCGCATTTCCTCGGAATGTTTGCCAGCGCTGCGCTTCGCGAAAGTCCGCGGCGGGTTCCCCTCATCCGTCGAAAAGTGGCCGAAGTTGCCGAGCGGCTGGGGTTCGAGCCGCGCAGCCACGCCGGCCGCGCACTCACCCACGTTCTGGAAACCTTTCCCCGCGAAGAGCTTTTTCAGATCGACACCGATGAACTGCTGCAGATGGCAAGCGGCCTGCTGTCGCTGCTCGATCGCCCGCGCCCGGCGCTGTTTGCCCGCAGCGACGTGCGCGCCAGGGTGGCGTCTGTTTTCGTTTATGTCCCCAGAGACAGCTATTCTGCGGATCTGCGCATGCGGGTTGGCGATTTTCTGGAAACCGAATCGGGCGGCCGCATCGGCAAATATGATGTGGAAATCCGCGGCGAAGGCCTCGCCCGGGTGCATTATGTTCTGGAGGGCGTGAAAAACGTGCTCGACGTGCCGGCGCTGAATGCCCGGCTGTTGTTGCTGACGCGCGGGTGGGAAGAACAGCTGGAGCTGGCGCTGATCGATCGCGCCGGCCCGGTTCGCGCTGCCCGTCTGGCGATGACGCACGGCCGCTCCTTCAGCCCGGGCTATCGTTCGGAGTTCACGCCGGCCGAGGCTGCGGTGGACATCCTGCATCTCACCGCGCTGTCGACGCCGGCTGACCGGCATGTGTCGCTGTCGCAGCGCAGCGATGACGCGCCGGAAGTCGTGCGTGTAAAAATCTACCGGCTGGGGGAAATCATCTCGCTGTCCGATTCGGTGCCTATGCTGGAGAATTTCGGCTTCCGGGTGATCGAGGAAGTGCCCTATGATCTGGCCGGCGGCGAAATTGGCTGGATTCACGATTTCAAGCTGGAGCTCGTCACTCCGCCGCAGGATTTCGCGAGCTTCTGCCAGGTGGTCAATCCGGCGCTGACGGCAGTTCTTCTCGGCGCGCAGGAAAACGACCTGTTCAATTCGCTGATCCCGGCTTGCGGGCTGTCGGCCGAAGAGGCGAACTGGCTGCGCGCCTGGTTCCGCTATCTGCGGCAAACCGGCGTCTCCTATGGCATCCAGACGGCGGTTGATGCGCTGAAGCGCAACGCGGCGGCCACGCTCGGGCTGGTTGCCTTGTTCCGGGCGCTGCATGATCCGGCCGCCGTGGTCGAGCAGGAGGTTGCCGCAACCGAGGCCTTTGCAACCGCGCTCGATGCCGTGCAGGCGATCGATGATGATCGCATCCTCAGGCTGTTTCACGGTGTGGTGCAGGCCATGCTGCGCACCAACGCCTTCGTGCGGGGCGGGCCGGAAGCGCTCGCGTTCAAGCTGGATTCCGCGCAGGTGCCGGGCCTGCCCAAGCCGCTGCCCTGGCGAGAAATCTGGGTGTATTCGCCGCGTGTCGAAGGCATCCATCTGCGCGGTGGTCCGATTGCCCGCGGTGGCCTGCGCTGGTCCGACCGGCGCGACGATTTCCGCACCGAAGTGCTTGGCCTGGTGAAGGCGCAAATCGTCAAGAATTCGGTGATCGTGCCAACCGGCGCCAAGGGCGGCTTCTATCCCAAGCAGCTTCCCGATCAGGCCCTCAACCGTGACGCGTGGGCGACAGAAGGCAATGCGAGCTACCAGGTGTTCGTCCGCGCGCTGCTATCCGTCACCGACAATCTCGGCGCTGACGGCGCGATCATCCCGCCGCAAGGGGTTGTCCGCCGCGACAGCGACGATCCCTATCTTGTCGTTGCTGCCGACAAGGGCACGGCAACCTTTTCCGACACCGCCAATGCCATTGCCGAGCAGGCCGGATTCTGGCTGGCCGACGCCTTCGCCAGCGGCGGCTCGGTGGGCTATGATCACAAGGCGATGGGCATCACCGCGCGCGGCGCCTGGGTGTCTGTCCGTCGGCATTTCGCCGAGATGGGCATCGATGTGCAGGCCGATGCGGTGACAGTCGCCGGCGTTGGCGACACGTCGGGCGATGTGTTCGGCAATGGCATGCTGCTGTCGAAATCGCTGCGGCTGGTGGCGGCCTTCGATCACCGGCACATTTTCCTGGATCCGGCCCCCGATGCCGCCAAAAGCTGGAAGGAGCGCGCGCGCCTGTTCGCGTTGCCGCGCTCATCCTGGGCCGACTATGATCCCAAGTTGATATCGGCCGGCGGCGGCATTTTCCCGCGCTCGCAGAAATCCATTCCGCTGTCCCACGATGTGCGCGAGCTGCTGGGGATCGTGGCCACAAGCGTATCGCCGTCCGAGCTGATGACCGCCATTCTGAAAGCCAGGGTCGACCTCATGTGGTTCGGCGGCATCGGCACCTATGTGAAATCGGCAGCGGAAAGCCACGCCGATGTTGGCGACCGCGCCAATGATGCCTTGCGCGTCGATGGCGTTGATTTGCGCGCGAAAGTTGTCGGCGAAGGGGCCAATCTCGGGCTCACCCAGGCCGGCCGCATCGAATTTGCGTTGCTTGGCGGGCATCTGAACACCGATTTCATCGACAATTCTGCCGGCGTCGACACCTCCGACCATGAAGTGAACATCAAGATCGCGCTTGGCAGCGCGGAGCGCGGCGGACGCCTGACCCGGCAGCAGCGCGACACCGTTCTTGCTGAAATGACCGATGAGGTGGCGACACTGGTGCTCGGCGACAACGAGGCGCAGACGCTGGCCCTTTCCATCGCCGAAGCATCGGCGGCGCAATCGCTTCCTGCCCACGCGCGGCTGATGGACATGCTGGAGGCGTCCGGTCGCCTTGATCGCGCGATCGAAGGCCTGCCGGGCCAGCGCGAGATCGAGGAGCGCAGGCGCGCGGCGCGCGGGCTGACCCGGCCGGAACTGGCCCTGTTGCTCTCCTATGTGAAGATGGAGCTGAAGGACGCGCTGGTATCGTCGCCAGTGGTGACGGATCCGCTGCTGGCGGACGATCTGGCGCGCGCCTTTCCGCCGTCCATGCGGGAGCGGTTCTCGTCCGAAATCGAAGGGCACCAGCTGCACCGGGAAATTGTTGCCACCAAGCTGGCAAACCTGCTCGTCAATCGTGGCGGCTTGATGCTGGCGCACGATCTCGCAGCCGAGCTGGGCTGCGGCCTGCCGACGATAGCCGCCGCCTTCGTGTCGGCACGCACGCTGTTCGATCTCGCCGGTCTGTGGCGGGCGATCGATGCAGCGCAGGTGCCGGCGCGCGTTGCCCTGCATCTGCATGCCGAAGCAGCGCTCGTCACCCGAATCATCGTCTGCGACCTGGCGCGTCGCACCGGTGCGGAGAGCCCGGCGCGACTTTCCACCCGGCTGGCGCCCGGCCTGAAGCGTCTGCTCGGTGCCATCGATGGCCTGCTTCGGCCGGAGCCACGCGCCCAGGTGGAGGCCGTTCGCCAGCGCTTGGCGCAGGAAGGGGCGCCGGGCGATGTGATCGACTGGATTTCCACCCTGCACGCCCTCACCGGAGCAGGCAGTCTGGTGGCACTCGCCACCGATCTGTCGCTCGATGAAGCCCGCACGGCGCAGGCCTACACGCGGCTTGGCGAGG
>JBBRKH010000030.1:0-11991 GCA_038217965.1 Sphingomonadales bacterium
TCGACGCTGACTCCAGGAACGATGAGCGTGCGCGCCATAAGCAGTCTCCCGGCAGTTGCAAAGCTCCGCCCAACCGCAAACTCTTGCGGTTTGACAGCCTGATCATGCGATCTACATGGGTGTCACGGTTCCCCGACTCACTTTTTCCCGGACAAGCAATCGTGTGCCCGTGATGTGCGCGAGTCAATGTATAGTTAACGCGCAATGCGGGCACTTCGGCCCGCCATTCGGGCTGCCCGGGGCAGCGATCTCCGTCGGCGGAAATGCCAGCGCTAGAGAATGAACTTCGACAGATCATTGTCCCGCGCAATGGCCAACAACTGCCGGTCCACATAGGCGGCATCGACTTCGAGCGACTGGCCTTCGCCACCATCGGCAGCCTCGAAAGACAGGTCTTCCAGCAGCTTCTCCATCACGGTGGAGAGCCGCCGCGCGCCGATATTCTCCACCCGGTCGTTCACTTCGGCAGCGATCCGCGCAATGGCGTCGACGCCGTCGTCGGTGAAGCTCAAGGCAACCCCCTCGGTTGCCATCAGCGCCACATACTGCCGGGTGAGCGAAGCCTCGGTGTCTGTCAATATGCGTTTGAAATCGGCCTGCGTCAGCCCCTTCAGCTCAACCCGGATCGGCAGCCGTCCCTGCAGCTCGGGGAGGAGATCGGAAGGCTTGGCAACGTGGAACGCGCCGGATGCGATGAACAGGATATGGTCGGTCTTCACGGGTCCGTATTTGGTCGCAACGGTGGTCCCCTCGATCAGCGGCAGCAGATCGCGCTGCACCCCTTCGCGCGAAACCGAGCCGCCTCGCACATCCGAAATGGCAATCTTGTCAATTTCATCCAGAAAAACGATGCCGTTGGCTTCCGCCGATTTCACCGCCTCGCGCGTCAGGTCGTCGGTGTCGAGCCGCTTGTCCGATTCCTCGTTGACCAGCTGCTCCCACGCGGCTTCCACCGGCATCCTGCGCTTCTTCGTGCGCTTGCCCATCGCCTTTCCCAGCATGTCGCCAAGATTGATCATGCCAACCGAGCCGGGCGGCATGCCGGGCAAGTCAAACGGCATTTGCGGCGCGCCATCCTCCACTTCAATCTCGATCTCCTTGCCCTTCAGCGCTCCGGCAAACAGCCTGTCCCTGAACGCCAGCCGGGTCGCTTCCGAGGCATCCTTGCCCACAAGGGCATCCAGCAGCCGGTCCAGCGCCGCCTTTTCCGCCGCCTCGCGCACATTGGCACGCTTGCCGTTGCGGGTCAGCCGGATCGATTCCTCCACCAGATCGCGGATGATCGAATCCACATCCCGACCGACATAGCCGACTTCGGTGAACTTGGTCGCCTCGATCTTCAGAAAGGGCGCATCCGCCAGCTTCGCCAGCCGGCGGCTGATCTCCGTCTTGCCGCAGCCCGTCGGGCCGATCATCAGGATGTTCTTGGGCTTCACCTCGTCGCGCAGGTCGGCCGGCAGCTGCTGCCGCCGCCAGCGGTTGCGCAGCGCCACGGCAACCGCCTTCTTGGCATCCGTCTGCCCCACGATATGGCGGTCGAGCGCAGCAACGATGGCTTTTGGCGTCAGCTGGTCGAAACCGGGCTGAAACAGCGATGAATCGGGCATTTCGTTCACTTGATAACCTCGAGCGTCAGATTTTCGTTGGTGTACACGCAGATGTCGGCAGCGATCTTCATCGCACGCCGCGCAATCGCTTCGGCATCATGGGCACTGTCGGCCAGCGCGCGCGCCGCAGCCAGCGCAAAATTCCCCCCCGAACCGATGGCGGCAATGCCGTCGTTCGGCTCCAGCACATCGCCGGTGCCGGTCAGGATCAGCGTCGTTGTCGCGTCCGCCACGATCATCATCGCCTCCAGCCGCCGCAGATAGCGATCCTGCCTCCAGTCCTTCGCCAGCTCGACCGCGGCGCGCGTCAGCCCGCCGGGAAAGCGCTCCAGCTTCGCCTCCAGCCGCTCGAACAGGGTGAAGGCGTCCGCCGTCGAACCGGCAAATCCGGCAATCACCGCGCCATCGGAACCCAGCCGGCGCACCTTCTTGGCGTTCGGCTTGATAACGGTCTGGCCAAGCGACACCTGCCCGTCGCCGGCCACCACAACTTCGCCATTCTTGCGCACGGACACGATGGTTGTCCCATGCCAGGTCGGAGATTCGCCCATGCGGAAAAACGCGCCTTTCATGCAGCAGCCCGATGGCTGCGCCTGCCCCAATGTAAGAACCACCGCCCCGGTTGAAAGACCCACCCGAAAGGCCAGCCCCGGAAGCCTGGCCAAGAAGCTTGCCATGCGTGCAACCGACAGGCAGACCCGCCCGCGCATGTCGCTAAATCGCAAACTCACCGCCTGGGAGGCCGCCGGCCTCATCAGCGAAGCTGCCGCCACCGAGATCCGCGCCTTCGAAGCGCGCGAACGGCGTCCCGTCGCGCTCTGGGCCATCGTCGGCCTCGGCCTGCTGGCGCTGGCGCTCGGCATCCTCCTCATGGTGTCGGCAAACTGGGATCGCATCCCCGATGCCTTGAAGCTCGGCACGCACATTGCGCTTGCCGCTGCTGCTGCCGGCACCGTCTGGTGGGCGAACGCGCAAAGCCGCCCGTGGCTCGCCGAAGCCGCGCTGTTCATGCTCGGCGCGCTGGTGCTTGCCGGCATTGCCCTGCAGTCGCAGGTCTATCAGCTCATCGGCCCGCTCTGGCAGCCGCTGCTGCTGTGGCTGGCGCTGATGACCCCGGCCATGCTGCTGGTCGGGCAAACCCGCCTCACCGGCCATGCCTGGGCGTTGCTGGCAATCGCCGGCCCGCTGGCCCTGGCAACCGAAAATGCCGATGGCAAGGGCATCTGGCTGTGGGCGCACGGCGCCGCCGTGGCCACGCCGGCTGTGCTGGTCATCCTCTCCTTCCTGCCGCGCATCGCCGCCGCCTTCGCCACTGCCGTCCGCGAAACCGCAATCATTGTCCTGCTGGCGGCCGCCAGCATCGCGCATTTCGGCTGGGCGTCCGAAGTCACCCCGGCCGAAGCGGGCGAAATGGCCGTGCGCTTCGTCCTGCCCGTGCTTGCCGCCGTTGCCGCCACGCTGCTCTCGCGCCGCCGCGCGCCGGCTTATATGGCCCTGTGGCCACCGCTCCTCGTCGCGCCAGTTCTGGCCGCCGCGCTCGCGCTCGCCGTCCCGCACCCCGATGTCTGGGTGTCCAGGTTCGTCGGCGTGCTCCTGTTCGCAGCTGTCTGGGGCTGGATCGCCCGCGAGGCGGCCCGCGCCGGCTGGAATGCCCTGTTCGCCGTGGCCGTCGCTGCCATCGCGATCCGCATCTTCGTCATTTACATCGAGCTGTTCGGCTCGCTGGCCGCCACCGGCTTCGGGCTGATCGCCGGCGGCGCGCTGCTGATCGCCCTCGCCCTTGTCTGGCGCCGCCTCGTCAGCCGCCGCACGGCCATGCCATGAACCACTCGAACCGCCCGAACCACCCGAACCTCTCGAACCGCTTGCTGCTCGCCGCCGCCCTGCTGCTGCCGCTCGCCGGCCTCGCCGTCGGCATCGCCACCCGGCAAGCCGCTCTCTCCGATGCCAGCCAATGGGCCATTCCGATCGCCGGCTACGATCCGCGCGACCCGTTGCGCGGCCGCTATATCGCATTCACCTACGCCTGGCAGGCGGAAGGCAGCGCCAGCGATTGCCCCGATGCACGCTGCAGCCTCTGCCTCTCGCGCCGTAGCGGCGCCGTGGTGGCCACCATCGCGCCACCGGGTGCACGCTGCCCGGCGAGGGTGGATCTGGCCGCCAGCGCCATCGAAATCCGCCCGTCCTTCGGCCGCGAGCCAGCCCCGCCAGCTTTCGCCAGCCGCATCTTCGTGTCCGAAAGCTCGGCGCCCGCTCTCGAGCAAATGCTGCGCGAGCGCCCGATGCAGGTCATCACCAGCCTCACCGCCGACGGCCGCCTGGTCAATCGCCGCCTGCAGCCGGCGCCATAGTGCAATCGGCCAACAGACGCTGGGGGCTTGTGTCTCGACGCCAAGCCTATACTCTTGCCATCACGGGAGCGCGTGGGAGACTGGGATGCTCGAAGCCAGCAATTTGATTCCGGATCAGCCGCAGCCGGCCGCCGTCAGGGAGATCGGGGCCGATGATGTGCGCTGGGCCTTGCGCCAGGGCTGGGCCGATTTTCGCGCCATGCGCGGCGATCTCCTGTTCCTGCCCTTTCTCTATGCCGCCGTCGGCTTCCTCGCCTCCGCGCTCGCCTTCAACCGTGATCTCTTCGTGCTGATCTTCCCGCTGGCCGGCGGCTTTGCCCTCGTCGGCCCGCTTGCCGCCGCCGGCTTCTACGAGCTCGCAAGGCGCCGCGAAGCCGGCGAGCCCACCAGCTGGTGGAATTTCTTCGCACCCCTGAAAGGCCCCGCCCGCCTGCCGCTGGCCGTGCTCGCTGCCGTCATGGTCGGCCTGTTCGTCGTCTGGATCATGGCCGCCCAGGCCATCTACCTCAACACCATGGCAAAGCTCGCCCCGCACACCCCGTCACAGTTCATGGCAGACCTGTTCGCCACGCCCGAAGGCTGGACAATGATCCTGCTTGGCAACGCGGTCGGCGGCGGCTTCGCATTGGCCGCGCTCGCCGTCGGCGCCTTCAGCATCCCGATGGTGGTCGATGTGAAGGATGGCAAGGCACATGATCCGGTGTCGGCCATGCTCACTTCGATCAACGCCTTTCGCCGCAATCCAAAGTCGATGCTCGTCTGGGGCGCCGTCGTCGCCGGCCTGCTGGTCGCCGGATCCATCCCCTTCTTCCTCGGTCTGATGGTGGTGCTGCCGGTGCTCGGCTACGCCTCCTGGCACCTCTACACGCGCGCCGTGGAGCGCTGAGCCGCCTCCTTCCACCGCCGCAAGGCCGATACCCTTGCCCTTGGCAGGACTCCCCCGCTACTGAGCCGCCTGTTCCCGCTGCCAAGGCCCGTCTCCCGTGTCCGATCCCGTCCGCCTCACGCTTCCCGATGGCTCCGTTCGCGAAGTGGCGAGCGGCACCACCGCCGGCGATATCGCGCGCAGCATCGGCCCGGGCCTTGCCAAGGCCGCGCTCGGCGCCCGGCTGAATGGCGAGCTGGTCGATCTCGAACGCCCGATCTCCGCCGATGCCGCGCTCGCCATCGTCACCGCAAAAGACGAAGTCGAAGCCCTCGAACTCGCCCGCCACGATTTTGCGCACGTGCTGGCCGAAGCCGTGCAATCGATCTTCCCCGGCACGCAGATCACCTTCGGCCCCTCCACCGACGACGGCTTCTACTATGATTTCGCCCCGAAAGACCGCCCGTTCACCGACGACGACCTCCCCGCAATCGAAGCGGAAATGCGCAAGATCATCGCCGCCGACAAGCCGCTCCGGCGCGAAGTCTGGGCGCGCGAAGACCTGATCGCCCGCTGGCGCGCACAAGGCGAGCATTTCAAGGCGGAATGGGCAGCAGACCTGCCCGCCGGCGAGGAACTGTCGGTCTACTGGTCCGGCACGGAGTGGATGGACATGTGCCGAGGCCCGCATCTGCCCTCCACCGGCAAGCTGGAGCCCGCCGCCTTCAAGCTGACCCGCGTGTCCGGCGCCTACTGGCGCGGCGATCAGAAAAATCCGCAGCTTTCGCGCATCACCGGCACCGGCTGGCTCTCGAAGAAGCAGCTGGACGCGCATCTCGTCCGCCTGGAAGAAGCCGCCAAGCGGGACCACCGCCGCATCGGCCAGGACATGAACCTGTTCCACCTGCAGGCCGAAGCGCACGGCAGCGTCTTCTGGCACCCGCGCGGCTTCGTCATCTACCGGGCGCTGGAGGCCTATATGCGCCGCCGTCTGGACGCCGCCGGCTATCTCGAAGTGAAAACACCCCAGATCATGGACGCCCGCCAGTGGGAGCAATCCGGCCACTGGGGGAAATATCGCGAGAACATGTTCGTCATCCCCGACGAAGTTCCCAACACCAGCGACGAGGGCCCGGTCATCAGCAACGACGCCGCATGGATGGCGCTGAAGCCGATGAATTGCCCGGCGCACGTTCTCATCTTCCGCCAGGGCATCAAATCCTGGCGCGATCTGCCGTTGCGTCTCGCCGAAATGGGCTGCTGCCACCGCAACGAGCCGCACGGCGCGCTGCACGGCCTCATGCGGGTGCGCCAGTTCACGCAGGATGATGGCCACATCTTCGCCCGTCCCGATCAGCTGGTCGGCGAAATCGCGAAATTCTGCGACCTGCTCGACGTCGTCTACAAAGACCTCGGGTTCACCGACTATGCCATCAAGCTGGCGCTGCGTCCCGACCAGCGCTTCGGCACCGACGAAATGTGGGACTGGTCGGAGCAATCCATGCGCGACGCCGTGGCCGCCACGGGCCGCAACACCGCCGAATGGGGCTGGGAAGAGCTGCCCGGCGAAGGCGCCTTCTATGCCCCGAAGCTCGAATTTCACCTCACCGACGCCATCGGGCGCACCTGGCAGGTCGGCACCATCCAGACCGACACCGTGCTGCCGGAGCGGCTGGACGCCAGCTATGTCGGCGAAGACGGCGCCCGCCACCGCCCCGTCATGCTGCACCGCGCCATCCTCGGCAGCTATGAACGCTTCATCGGCATCCTCATCGAGCATTATGCCGGCCGCTTCCCGCTGTGGCTGGCGCCCGTGCAGGTGGTGGTTGCCACCATCGTCTCGGATGCCGACGCTTGCGCGCAGTCGCTCGTCGCGCAGCTGCAGGCGGCCGGCATCCGCGCCGAGGCAGACCTCCGCAACGAGAAGATCAACTACAAGGTGCGCGAACACAGCATCGCCAAGGTGCCCGTGCTGCTGGTCGTCGGCCGCCGCGAGGCCGAGGAAGGCACCGTCGCCCTCCGCCGCCTGGGCGAGGAACGCCAGCAGATCGTCCCCTTCGCCGAGGCGCTGGAGGCGCTCACCGGCGAAATCCGCCCGCCAGACCTGCGCTGACCCCGAACCTGCGCCAACCCGGAGCCGCCATGACCGCCTTCCTGCCACTCACGCCGAACATCGCGGTCGCCGCGCAGCTCTCGCCCCACGATATCGCCGTCGCCGCCGCCCAAGGCTTCGGCCACATCGTCAACAACCGCCCGGATGGCGAAGTGCAAGGCCAGCCGACCGGCGCCGAAATCGAAGCTGCCGCGCATGCAGCCGGCATGGGCTACACTGCGATTCCGGTCGATCACACCGGATTTTCGGCCGAGCAGATTGCCGCCATGAGCGCCTGCCTCGTCGCGCCCAAACCCATCCTCGCCTACTGCCGCTCGGGCACCCGCTCCACCATGCTATGGGCGCTTGCCGCCGCCTCGCGGAGAACCCCGCCGCAGGAAATCGTCGCGAGCGCCGCTGCGCAGGGCTATGATGTCACCACGCTGCTGCCGGCAATGCGCAGCCTGCAACAGAGGCTCTAGACCATGCCCAGAGCAAAGCCCGGCCCCATCATCGCCGCCGACACCCCGGTTGATCAGCGCCCGCCGCATCTCACCGTCCTCGTCCTGCAGGGCGGCGGCGCGCTCGGCGCCTATCACCTCGGCGTCGTCGAAGAACTCGCCGAGCTGCAGGTCCCGCCCGATTGGGTGTGCGGCATCTCCATCGGCGCCATCAATGCTGCCCTCATCGCCGGCAACCGCCCCGGCGAACGCATCCCCGCCATGCTGAAATTCTGGGAGCGCGTTTCCTCCAGCCTGGTTCCCATCTTCCCCATCCCGGTCGGCCCGATGCGCGACATGTGGTCAGACGGGGCAGCGATGTGGATCGCCACGCAAGGCGTGCCCGGCTTCTTCAAACCGCGCTACCCGCCCGCCAAATACGGCACCAAGGGCACCGTCGGCGCAATCAGCCACTATGATACCGAACCGCTGCGCGAAACCCTGAACGAACTCGTCGATTTCGACTGGCTGAACGACGGCCCCATCCGGCTGTCCGTCGGCGCCGTCTCCGTCACCACCGGCCGAATGCACTTTTTCGACAGCAAGGGCGGTCCGGATCATTGCCGCATCACCGCCGAGCACATCATCGCATCCGGCTCGCTACCGCCCGGCTTCCCGCCTGTCGAGATCGCCGGCGACTGGTATTGGGACGGCGGCATCGCTTCCAACGCACCGCTGCAACATGTGCTCGATGAAGGCATCGAACACGACAAGAACATCTTCCAGGTCGATCTCTTCCCCGCCGAAGGCGCCTTCCCGGAAAACCTCCTCGATGCCGATACCCGCGCCCAAGACATCCGCTACTCCAGCCGCACCCGCCTCGGCACCAGACATGAAATGTCGCTGTCCGCCGCCCGCCTCGTCGTCCGCCGCGTGCTGCAGAGCTGCCAGCCCGATCTCAAAGGCCTCTCCGACGCCGAGCTCGAAACCCTGTGCGCCTTCGCCTGCGAACAGCATATCGAAATCGCCCACATCATCTACCGCGACAAGGCCTACAGCGGCAAAGCGCGCGGCTTCGAATTCTCCCGTCCCACGATGGAGGCCCACCGCGCCGCCGGCCGCCGCGATGCCGCCCGCCTATTCTGCATCCGCGACTGGGCAAAGCGCCCCGAAGCAAACGGCGTGCACAGCATCGACGTCGGCGCCGACGATGCGCACCGGGTTAAGAAACCCAGCCCCAGCCGATAAGGCGCGCTGCGGTCAGCCACGGAGACATATGGGCGTCACTCCTCCCGGCGCTGTCCAGGCGCGCCCCGGCCAAACAGCACCCGGTCCGCCGGTGCAAAGCCGAAATGCCAGATCAGCACACCAAACAGCAGCAGCGTGCCCGGAACCGTCACCAGCATCTGCGGCAGCTCGGGCAGCTGCCGCAAGGCATAGCCAAAGCCGAAAGTCGGCACCGCGACGACCAGCAACGACCAGCGCCACAGCGCCACCGGCGCGCCCAGATCGTGCGCCAGCAGCAGCTGCTTGGCAAACGCCACCAGCACGAGCGACAGCAGCAATCCCAGCGCTGCGCCCTCGGCCCCGAACCGCGGCACCAGCAGCAGGCAAAGCCCGGCCTGCGCACCGATCCCCAGCGCCGAAATGGCAAGGTTCGCGCGCGGCCGGGCATAGATCAGCGCCATCTCCGAAAGGCTGGCGCTTGCTGCCACAAGCTCCGTCAGCAACAGCAGCGTCAGCACCAGTCCACCCACCGCAAAGGCCGGCCCGAACAGCCCCAGAACTCCCTCGGCCGGCAGCCCCATCGCCAGCACGATTGGCAGCTGAAAGGCCAGCACCCAGAAACCCACCTGCCGCACATGCGCCGCCGCCAGCGCGCGTTCGCCGCGCACCAGAGCCGATGCCAGCATCGGCGCCAGGATCGGGTCGAAGCTGGATCGCACCTTGCCTGCCAGGGTCGCCACCTGCTGCGCCACATAATACACGCCCACCGTCTCCGGCGGCGCAAAACGCCCCAGGATGAAGATATCCACCCGCCGCGTTGCCCATTCGATGATGTCGGCCCCGGCCAGCGGCAGGTTGCGCGCGACGATCGCAATCATCCGCCTGAACGAAGGCCGCCACCCCTGCGGCCAGCCAAACAGCCGCCAGGCCGGAACCAGCGACGCGGCGCATGCCGCCACAAGCGACACCAGATAGGCGATCAGCAGGCCGTTGCCCTTCAGCGGCGTGAAGGTGAGCGCAACGGCGGCAATCGTCAGCGACCACGGCTCGATCAGCGAGCGCGCGCGGACCTGCGCATCGATCCGGTGCCGGAACGCCATCGCCGCCAGAGACACATCCGAAAGCACGATCGCAAAGATGATGAGCGCAAAATACGGCTCGAACGCCGCGTCGACGCCGCCCGGAAACATCAGCAGCGGCGCCGCGATCAGCAGGCACGATGCAACCGTGGCCAGCAGCACCGACAGCAGCAGCGCGTCGGCGATCACATGCGTTTCCGGCCCCCGGTTGTTGGCAAGCTCGGCCGCCAGCCCTCGCCTCAGGCCCACCACGGCCACCGCAGCGGCCAGTTCCACCACCATCGTCGCATAGGCAAACCGGCCGAGATCCTCGGCCCCGTAAAGCCGGCCGGCAATCACCAGAAACGGCAGCCGCGCCATCAGGCGCAGCAGAAACCCCACGAAATTCACCCGCCCGCCGCGCGCCAGCGCCGCAATGTCTGCCGCGGAAGGAATGGCCATACCCTTGTCTAGAGCATGTTCCGTTCAAATGGAATCTTGGACAAAAACCCATGCGGCAAAACAAGGAGATAGAGCGGCCGTTCGGGTGCAACCAGAACGCGACTCGCTCTAGCGCCGGGCGAAGGGATGCGGCAAGGTGCCCGGCATCGAGCGCGGCGGGGAGCAGCAGTTTGCGAGTGCGAAGCAGCCATCTCTTGGCCTGGTGCGGCCCGTGCCTGCCGGTCGCCGCCATGGGGCTGCCCCTCGTTGTCTATCTGCCACCCTATTATGCCGGCACGCTCGGCATGCCGCTGGCCACGGTCGGCTTC
Source organism: Sphingomonadales bacterium (assembly GCA_038217965.1). Classification (GTDB taxonomy): domain Bacteria; phylum Pseudomonadota; class Alphaproteobacteria; order Sphingomonadales; family Sphingomonadaceae; genus Sandaracinobacteroides. The sequence goes on from JBBRKH010000030.1 coordinate 10,411, forward strand.
ATCTTCGCGGTCGTCCGGCTGCTGGACATTCCCGTCGATCCGCTGATCGGCGCGCTGATGGACAACACCCGCAGCCGTTTCGGCCAGTTCCGCCCCTGGATGGTGGCCGGCGGCGTCATCCTCATGCTCGGCGTCTGGCTGATGTTCATGGCCGCGCCCGGCATCCAGCCCTGGCAGGCCTTCGCCTCGCTGTTCATCCTCTATATCGGCTTTTCCTGCGTCTATCTGGCGCAGACCGCCTGGGGCTCGCGCCTGTCGCCCGATTATGCCGAGCGCGCGCGCATCTTCGGCTGGTGGACCGCCATGAACGTCGCCGGCACGCTGATGGTGCTGCTCGTCCCGCCGCTTGCCGGCCGCTTCGTGGAGGGCGCCACCACAGCAACCGGAATCCAGGCGATGGGCTGGTTCATCATAGCGCTGCTGCCGCTCACGGTGCTTGCGGCAGCCGCCATAGTGCCGGAAGGCGCAGCCGCCACAGTGCCGCAAGGCGCAGCCACCATAAAGCCGGAAGGCGCAGCCACCATAGCGCCTGAAGGCGCAGCCACAATCGAAGGCGGGCATGGCGTCCGGCTGCGCGATCTGAAGATCGTGCTCGCCGATCGGCGCATGCTCCGCCTGCTGGCGGCAGATCTGCTGATGTCCGTCGTCCCCGGCATCACCGGCGCGCTGTTCCTGTTCTTCTTCGTGGCGGCCAAGGGAACCACCGTCGCTGCCGCCTCCACTCTGCTGCTGTTCTATTTCGTCGCCGGTCTCGCGGCTGCGCCGCTGTGGATCCGCGCCGCCGCGCGATTCGGCAAGCATCGCGCCGCCGCTGTCGCCGTGCTGATGCTCGGCCTCGCCCAGCTCGGCGTCGTCGCCGTGCCCGAAGGCAATTTCGCGCTCGCCGCAATTTCGATGGCAATCGCCGGAATCCCCTTTGCCGCCCCCGCCTTCCTGCTGCGCGCCATGCTCGCCGATCTGAACGACGCGCAGGCGCTCGACCGGCTCGACAGCGGCGGCGCGGCGCTCGATACCACCGGATTGAATTTCGTTTTGCTCATCGTCACGGCCAAGCTCGGCTATGCCATCCCCGTCGGCCTCACCTATCCGATCCTCGCCCTCATCGGCTTCAACGCAGCGCCCGGCACCGCCAACAGCGAAAGCGCCATCGCCGGCCTCATCACACTGTTCATCGTGCCGCCGCTCGCGCTCGCGGCGCTGGCAGCAATCATCGTCTGGCGCTGGCCGATCACCGCAGAGGCACACGCTTTGGTGCGGCAACGGCTGAATGGGCAGCCTGGCTGACGACGGATGCGCGTTGCCGGAATCGCGCAATCGACAGACCCCCTGCCAGACGCCCTGCAGCGCCTCTTTCAGCAGCCCTCATCGCGCCTCGGCTGCGCCCGCCGGCCGCTCCTCGATCGGCAATCGCAGCGCCTGCAGCTGCGGCAATACCGTTGCGCGGTCTCCCACCACCACCCACACCAGCTGTTCGGGCGCCGGCACCGGTGCCGCCTTCACCGCTGCCACCGAAACGGCGGCCAGCCGGGCCGGCAGCGTCGCCACATGGTCGTCCGGCCGGCCAAGCGCCAGGTTGCGTTC
>JBBRKH010000031.1:0-11825 GCA_038217965.1 Sphingomonadales bacterium
CGGACATGCTGCTGGATGCCATCGGCGACGACGGGGTGGAGCCGGTGCGGGCGGCCTTGCAGCGGATGGACCGGGCGCTCGACACGCTGTCTCTGGAGGAAACCCAGCTCAGGCCGCGACCGGCCCGAGGGCGAGCGCCCGCTTTGCCGCAACACGAACAAGATGCCGCCGATACTCAGCAGAGCCGTGCAGATCGGCTGTGAAGCGGTTCTGATCGAGGGCTGCGTCTGTGAGCTGATCGGCATGGCCGCCGGAATCGAGCAGCCTTTCGCCTTCGGTCCAGCGGAACACGCCGGTGCCGGCGCCGGTGACGGCGAGGCGGTGGCCGCTGGCGGTTTGCGCATGGAACACCCCCACCAGCGCAAAGCGCGAGGCGGGGTTGGCCAGCTTGACGTAGCGGGCGCTGGCGCAGGCCGGGATGGCAACCCGCACGATGATTTCGCCTGGCTGCAGGGCGGTGGCGAACAGGCCGGTGAAGAAATCGGCGGCGCTGACCGATCGCTGGCTGGTGACGATGGAGGCGCCCAGCGCCAGCATGGCGGATGGGTAGCAGGCGGCCGGATCATTGTTGGCGATGCTGCCGCCGATCGTGCCACGGTGACGCACCTGCGGGTCGCCGATACCGCCGGCAAGCTGCGCGAGCGCCGGGATGGCGGCGCGCACGGTGGCGTCGGCGGCGACTGCGGCATGGGTTTCGGCCGCGCCGATGTGCAGCAGATCGCCCTCGCGGGTGATGCCTTTCAGCTCCGGCAGCCGGCCCAGATCGACCAGCCGGCTGGGGGCGGCGAGCCTTGCGCGCAGCACCGGCAGCAGGGTCTGCCCGCCGGACAGCGGCTGCGCATCGGGATCCTCGGTGAACAGTGCCAGGGCGTGTTCGAGCTGCTCTGGACGGGTGTAGCGGAGATCCAGCATCAGGCGGCCTTGTCGTGGATGGCGCGCCACACCCGCTCGGCGGTGGCGGGCATGTCGAGATGATCGATGGCCAGCGCATCGCAGACCGCATTGATCACGGCGGCCGGCGCGCCGATTGCGCCGGCTTCGCCGCAGCCCTTCATGCCGAGCGGATTGGAGGGTGACGGGGTGCAGCCGAAGCCGAGCCTGAGCTCGGGGATGCTGTCGGCGCGCGGCATGCCATAGTCCATGAACGAGGCGGTGAGCAGCTGCGCGGTTTCGGGATCGTGGCGGCATTCTTCCCACAGCGCCTGGCCGATGCCCTGGGCGACACCGCCCATCACCTGGCCCTCGACGATGAGTGGGTTGGCGAGGATGCCGAAATCGTCGGCCGCGGAGAAGGCGATGATTTCGGTGATGCCGGTTTCCGGATCGATTTCCACCTCCGCCACGTGCACGCCGCTGGGGAAGGTGAAATTGGGTGGATCGAAGAAGCTCTGGGCAACGAGGCCGGGCTCGATCTCGGACGTTGGGAAGCCGCTCGCGGCGTGCGCGGCATAGGCCATTTCGCCGAACGGGATGGTGCGGTTGGTGGCGGTGCTGGAATAGAGGCCATCTTCGAAGCTGACGCTGGCTTCGGCGACCGCCATCAGGTGCGCGACGATCAGCCGGCCTTTCTCGACGATGCGGTCGCAGGCGCGGGCAGCAGCGCTCATGCCGACGGACGCGCGCGAACCATAAGTGCCGGTGCCGGCCTGGATGCGGTCGGTATCGCCCTGGATCACCGAGATGCTCTCGATCGGCACGCCGAACTTGTCGGACACCAGCTGCGCCATTGTGGTGGCGTGGCCCTGGCCATGCGAATGCGCGCCGGACAGCACCTCGACCGTGCCAACCGGGTGGACGCGCACTTCGGCGGATTCCCACATGCCCGCGCCGCCGCCCAGCTTGGCGAGGATGGCCGACGGGCCGACGCCGCACGCCTCGACATAGGCGGAAATGCCGAGGCCGCGCAGCTTGCCGCGCGCCGCTGCCTCCGCCCGGCGGGCCGGGAAGCCGGCATGGTCGGCGAGCGCCAGTGCCTGCTCTAGGCCGGCGGCGTAGTTGCCGCTGTCATACTCCCACAGCATCGGGGTTTGATACGGGAAGGAGTGGATGAAGTTGCGGCGGCGGATTTCGGCCTGGTCGAGGCCGAGGCGGCGGGCGGCGAGCGAGACGATGCGCTCCACCACATAGGCGGCTTCCGGGCGGCCGGCGCCGCGATAGGCATCCACCGGGCAGCTGTTGGTGTAGCAGGCCCGCGTGCGGTTGTGGATCGCCGGAATCGCATATTGGCCGGACAGCATGGTTGCATACATGTAGGTGGGGATGAGGGAGCTGCTGCTGGAGAGGTAGGCGCCCATTGACGCAAGGGTGTCGACCTGCAGCGCCAGGAAGCGCCCGTCGGCATCGAGGGCCAGCGTTGCCGTGGTCAGATGATCGCGGCCATGCGCATCGCTCAGGAAGGCCTCGGTGCGCTCCGCCGTCCATTTCAGCGGCCGGCCGATCAGCTTTGCCGCGTAGGCAACCGCCACTTCCTCGGGATAATTGTGCGCCTTCGAGCCGAATCCCCCGCCCACATCGGGGGAGACGATCCGCAGCTTGTGCTCGGCGGCAAGGCCATAGGCGGCCGCATAGAACATGCGCATGCCGATCGGGTTCTGGTGGGTCATCCTCACATCCAGCCGCTCATCGATCGGATCCCATTGCGCGTTGATGGCGCGCGGCTCGATGGCGTTGGGGATGACGCGGTTGTTGCGCAGGGTGAGCGTGACCTTGTGCGCCGCCCCGGACATTGCCGCCGCCACCGCGCCGGAATCGCCGAGCTCCCAATCAAATGCCAGATTGCCGGGGGCAATTTCATGCAGCTGCGGGCGGCCTGCCTCGCCGGCTTCGGCCACATCGATGACGGTCGGCAGTTCGTCATACTCGACCAGCACCAGGTCTGCCGCATCGCGGGCGATCTCGCGGCTTTCGGCGATCACCATGGCGACCGCTTCGCCGACATGGCGCACGGTGTCGGTGGCGATGACCCGGCGTTCGCCCACGCGCATCGGCTCGCCGTTGCTGCTGTGGATCATCCAGCCGCACGGCATGGCCGGGAGCGCTGCGAAATCGGCGCCGGTGAGCACCCGCAGCACGCCCGGCAGCGCCAGCGCATCGCTGGCATCGATGCCCCGGATGCGGGCGTGCGCATAGGGGGTCCGCACGAAGGCGGCGTAGGTCTGGCCCGGAAAGATCAGATCATCGACATAGCGGCCCATCCCCATGACGAAGCGCTTGTCTTCGAGGCGGCGCAGGGGCCGGCCGAAGTTGCGCAGCATGGCGGTCATCGTGCGGCCTGCATGGCATGCGCGCCGGCCTCGATGGCGCGGACGATGTTGTGATAGCCGGTGCACCGGCAGAGGTTGCCGGCCAGCTCGGCGCGAATGGTGGCGGCGCTCGGCGTGCCGTGGCGAAGGGCGATGTCTATGCCCGCCATGATCATGCCGGGTGTGCAGAAACCGCACTGCAGCGCATGATGCGCCGAGAAGGCTTCCTGCATGGGGTGCAGCGTCTGGCCGCTGGCGACGCCCTCGATGGTTGTGACCTGTGCGCCGTCTGCCTGCACCGCGAGCACGGCACAGCTTTTCACCGCCACGCCATCGAGGTGCACGGTGCAGGCGCCGCACTGGCTGGTATCGCAACCGACATGCGCGCCTGTGAGGCGCAGATGATCGCGCAGCGCATGCACGAGCAGGGTTCGTTCGGGCACATCGAGCGTGCGCGCCACGCCGTTCACGGAAAGCTTCACCTGCACCGCCTATGCTCCCTTCGGTCCATAGACCAGCAGCAGATTTCCCGGCTCGTGGAAATAGAGGCCGTAGCCGGAATTGATGGCGACATGACCCTGGCCGACGGCGGCACCCGGGCCGGACATGCCGCCACCCTTGCCGATCACGCCGTTCACGCCGCGCACCGGCTTCGTGGTGTCCACCTGCCAGAGGATGCGGCCATCCTCTTTCGCATAGGCGCGGACATGGCCGTCCAAGTGGCCGGCGATAACCGCGCCGGGAATGGCCGTGACGGCCGCCGAGATGCCGGGGTCGCAGAAGGGGCGCTTGTCGCCGCAGACGTTGGGCTGCACCTTGCTCCAGAGGATTTTTCCGGTCGCGGCGTCCACCGCACTCATCCCCGGGCGGGCGAGCGCCGGATCGAGCTTTTCGCCATTGCGGGTGTTGTTCATGTCGTTGATCGGCACGTAGATGGTGGCGCCGTCGGTTGCCATGCCGAAGTGGACACCGCCCTGGATGCTGCCGCGGCCGACCTTGGCGATCCACAGCGGCGTGCCGCCATCGGCGCTCAGGCCATAGACGCGGCCGGTCTTGTGGCCGGCTGCCAGCAGGGTGCGGCCATCGGCAAGGGTGATCGGCAGAACGGATGAACTGTGATCGAAATCCGGGCCGCGTTCGCGCGGACAGTTGGCGTTGCCGGCCATCATGCAGGCGACATTCCAGGCATCGCCCGAGATGGTCTGGCGCTGCCAGAGCCGCTTGCCGGTCTTGATGTCGACCGCGAAGATGGCGTCGGAATTGCCGTCTGCCGGCGAGGAATAATTCTGCCCGCTGCCGAGATAGAGGATGCTGCCGGAGGCATCGACGGTGGGGCTGAGCCACATCGGCGCGCCCGATGGGCCCAGCATCCGGGTGCCGACGGGCGTGCGGCCAACCTCTTTTGGCGCATGCGGGATGGGATGGAAGCGCCACAGTTCGGCGCCGCTTTCGGCATCGAGCGCGACCGTCGAGCCGCGGAAGGTGCAGCAGGGGTAGGCGGGGTCGGCGGCCGGCACCACCTCCAGCGACGACACGGGCACATACAGGCGGCCCTTGTGAAACAGCGGCGTGGCGGTGAGGGTGGAGCTTGGATGATCGTCCATCCGCTTTGACCAGAGCAGCTTTCCGGTGCGCGCATCGAGGGCATAGAGCTTGCCGAAGATGTCGCCGAACCAGGCCCGCCTGGAGTTGCCGGGGCCGTCTGCCAGGACGATTGCGGTGCGCACTTCGGCCGAGGCCTCGAAGGCCCAGCGCTCGCAGCCGGTGGCGAGATCGAGCGCCATGACGCGGCCGTCTTCGCCGCCGACGAACACCGTGTCCATGGCGATTGCCGGTTGCGAGCGGGCGCGGGTGGCGCCGGGAAAGGCATAGGCCCATTTCAGCTCGAGGCCGGGAAGCGAGGCCGCGGTGACCCCGCCATCGGGCACGAAGCGGCGGGCATCGCGGCCCCAGCCAACGGGCGGAATTGCGCCGCCTGCGGTGGCCAGCGCATTGGCGCCGGTGCAGCGTGGGGCATGCTGCGCCACCGGCAGGCCATTTTTGAGGGGGACCCGGGTGACGTATTCGGCGACCTGCAGCTTTTCCTCCTCGCTGAGGGCGGCGCCCTGCGCTGCCATCACGCCGGACGTGAGCGACCGGACGATGGCGGCCGGCGGCATCATTTCCAGCCATTGCAGGTGTGGCACCTTTTCCACCGCGCCGTTGTGGCACATGGCACAATTGCCGTCCCACACAGCCGCACCCGGCAACGAGGCGCGATCGGCGACCAGCCCCTCGGCGCTGGCGAAATCGTTGGTGGATTTGAGCACTTCTGGCGCCTGCGGCGCGGACTTTTCTGGCGCCTGCGGCGCGGGCCTCTCTGCCGCCTGCGGCGCGGCAGCGGCGATGATCAGGGCGCCCGCGCCGATGGCCAATGCTGCCTGCAATGCTCGTATCGCTGGCCGCATGGCCGTGCCTCCCCGATGTATCGAGTTCGATGCTATTGCCTCGCCCGACGATGTCAATCGCGCATTGCTGTCGCCTCCTCAAACTGGGGTTGATTTGCTTCGATATCGATGCAATTCTGTCGCATCAGCCCGATCAACGGGCATTCGGGCCGCTGGCCATAGGGGAGGTTTGGGGATCATGCGCAAATCGTGGCTCTTGCTGTTTGCGGCCTGCGTGTCGGGTGCTGCATCCGCCCAAGATCAGGCGGCATCGCCGGAAACGGGCTTTCAGGACATTATCGTGACCGCGCAGCGCCGGTCCGAACGGCTGCAGGAGGTGCCGGTCGCGGTGTCGGCGGTGAATGCGGCACAGATCGAGGCGCGCTTCTCGCGCGATCTCCTCGATCTCGGCAGCATTGCGCCCAATCTCATCGTCGATCCCATCCTCGGCAATGGAACGGCGGCCATTTCCATCCGCGGCATCCAGCTGAACGATGTGGAGAAAAGCTTCGACCCCGCAGTCGGCGTGTTTCTGGATGGCATCTATCTCGCCTCCACCACCGGCGCGCTGCTGACGGTTTTCGATGCGGCTTCCATCGAGGTGTTGCGCGGACCGCAGGGAACATTGTTTGGCCGCAACACGATCGGCGGATTGATCAATGTGCGCCGCAACACGCCGACCGGCGAGCTCGGCGGCAGGATTTCGGCAACCTATGGCAGCTATGGCCAGTTCGATCTGAAGGGCGTCATCGATCTGCCGGCGATCGCGGGCGGTGCGATCAAGGCCAAGGTGGCGGCCATCCGGCTGGACGGCGGCGGCTATTTCTACAACACCACGCGCGACGAGCGCGAGGGCGACAACGATCTCATCATGGTGAGCCCGCAGGTGGAATTCGCGGTTGGCGACGCGGTCAGCCTGCTGGTCAGCTATGATTATATCCGCGACCGGTCGCCGACCCGGCCGGTGACCTCGCTGACGACGGCCAACCAGCTGTTCGGCGGGCTTGGCGGGCTGGGGCAGCCGGCGCGCAACGCCGATTTTCACCGCCGCCCGACGACTTCGATGGAGCAGGAGGCGTTTCTGACAACGCACAGCGTCACCGGCAATCTGAACTGGAACATCGGCGACGGCCACGACATTATCGCGCTGGTGAACTACCGGGATACCGACGAATCGGCGATCCAGGAGTTCGATGCGGTGCAGGCGGTGCTGTTCAGCACGCTGCGGCCGCAGCAGATCGACCAGTTTTCCGCGGAGCTGCGCTATCAGGGCGATCTTGGCCCGGTCAAGCTGGTGTCTGGCGTGTATTATTTCGACAGCAGCTACAACATCAACCAGCGCACCTATTTTTTCGGCGGCGAAGTGGGCGGCACGGATTACCAGCAGAGCGCCAAGAGCTATGCGGTGTTTGCGCAGGCCGACTGGAATATTGTCGGCGGGCTCAGCCTGTCGCTTGGTGGCCGCTATCTCAAGGACGAGAAGAGCGCCTGCGGCGGCACCGGAGCCGGGCCGCGCGGCAATCGCGACTTCGATTCGGCCTTCTCGGTGTCATATGGCGAATGCAGCGACGATCGGCGGGCGTCGGCGGGCTATGTCGACGGGGTGGACGGCACGCAGAGCTGGACGAAGTTCACCCCGCGCGTCGGCCTTTCCTATCAGATGGAGGATTTGCTGCTGTTTGCGAGCTACGCCGAAGGCTTCCGGTCGGGCGGCTTCAACGGGCGGGGGTCCAGCCCGGCGTCGTTCGGGCCGTATGACCCGGAAGGTGTTGCGAACTGGGAATTCGGCATGAAGAGCGAGTGGCTGGACAACCGGCTGCAGATCAACCTTTCGGCCTTCTTCATGAAATACAGCGACAAGCAGGAAGATGTGGTGTTCCCCGATCCGATCGCCGGAACGGTGACCATCGTGCAGAACGCTGCCAATGCGACGATCAACGGCTTCGAGGCCGAAGTGCGGGCGATGCCGGTGGACGGGCTGACGCTGGGCTTCAACTTCGGCTATCTGGATGCGAAATATGATGCCTGGGCCGATATCGGCCCGATCCTCGATGGCCCGAACGCCGGGACGCTTGGCCCCATCGACAAATCGGGCTTCGATCTGCGACGCGCGCCGCAGTTCACCGGCGAAGTGAACCTGGCCTACGAGCATGACCTGGGCCGCGAAATGGCGCTGCTGTTCAACGTGGATTACAATTTCAAGAGCAGCTATACGATCGTTGCTAACACCGTTTCGATCAACGATCCCAATCCCGGGATCGTGCCCGACATCGGCTTGCTGAACGGCGCTGTGACCTTCAAGACCGAACGGTTCAAGATTTCTGCGTTCGGGCGCAACATTCTGAACGAGAATTATTTCATGCACGTGCTGGATGTCGGCACCACATTCGGGCGGACGGCGGCCAGCCCGGCGCCGGTGCCGACCTTCGGGCTGTGGAGCTTTGGCACGATCAATCCGCCGGCGACCTATGGCGTGGAGGTGCAGTTCCGCTTCTGAGCGGCGATTGCCTGACCGGGGCAGTGTCTCCGGCCAAATGTCTCCGGGTAAATGTCTCTGGCGCAACGTGTTCGGGGCATGGTCTTTCCCTGGCGGGTCCGGCTTTGTAAGGGCTGTTGCGGGATGCTGTTGCGATGAGAGGCCGGCTTGCTGTGACCAAGAGATTGCCGGCGTATGCGGCGCTTCGCGCGGAGGCTGACGCGCTCGATGCGGCTGATCCGCTCGCTGCATTCCGCGATCGCTTCCGGCTGCCGGAAGGGCTGATCTATCTGGACGGCAATTCGCTCGGCGCAATGCCGGGCGACGCCCTGGCGCTTGCCGGGCGCGTGGTGGCGGACGAGTGGGGAAACGGCCTTGTGCAGAGCTGGAACACGGCCGGATGGTTTGATCTGCCGCGCCGCATGGGCGACCGGCTGGCGCCGCTGATCGGTGCCGGAGGCGGCGAGGTGGTGGTTTGCGATTCGACCAGCATCAACCTGTTCAAGCTGCTTTCGGCGGCGGTTTCGCTGCGCCCGGACCGGGATGTGCTGATCCTGGAGGGCAGCAATTTTCCGACCAACACCTACATGGCCGAAGGGCTTGCGATGCTCAGCGGCGGGCGGCTGCGGGTGCGTTTGTGCGAAGCGGACGAAATCCTCTCCGCCATCGACCATCGAACGGTCGCGGTCGCCATCACGCACGCGCATTACAAGACCGGCCATGTGCACGACATGGCAGCGATCACGGCTGCCGCGCATGCCGCCGGTGCGCTGGCAATCTGGGACGTGTGCCACACCGCCGGGGCAATGCCGGTGGCGCTGAATGCCTGCGGCGTCGATTTCGCCGTTGGCTGCACCTACAAATATCTGAACGGCGGGCCGGGCTCGCCGGCCTTCCTGTTTGCCGCTGCCCGCCACCACGGCACGGTGCGGCAGCCGTTGACCGGTTGGTGGGGGCACGCGGCACCCTTCGGGTTCGAACCGAACTATCGCCCGGCGCCCGGCATCGGCCAGTTTCTGACTGGAACCCAGCCGGTGCTCAGTATGGCGGTGGCGCAGGCCGGGCTGGAGATTGCGCTGCAGGCGGACCTGGCCGTCGTGCGGGCAAAATCCGTGTCGCTCACGGAGCTTTTCATTCGCCTTGTGGAGGAGCTTTGTGTCGGGCACGGTTTCGAACTGGCATCGCCGCGCGACCCCCGCCTGCGCGGCAGCCAGGTGTCACTGGCGCACCGCCACGGGCACGCGATCATGCGCGCGCTGATCGCCCGCGGCATCATCGGCGACTTCCGCGCGCCGGACATCATCCGATTTGGCTTTGCGCCGCTCTATGTGCGGCATGTGGACGTGCTGAATGCCGTGGATGCGCTTGCCGAAGTGATGGCGTCGGGGGCGTGGGAGGCACCGGAGCATCAGGTGCGTGACGCGGTGACCTGATCCATGCGACTGGTTGCCTGTGGCAGTTTCCGTCCCCGACGCGGCTGTTCGTTCGGCTGGACCCGGCGGTGGACTTCGTTCTGAACGCCGATGTGCAGTGCCACTCGTCGACCGACCAGGGATTCAGCTTTGCCAGCCTGGTCATCGGGCCAACGCTACCGGCCCGGTTCGGCTTCTGATTGCTACCAGAGATAGCCCGCGCCGCCGGGGCGAAGGTGCGCGAAATCGGTGGCCAGTGTTTCCAGGTCGAGCACCTCGGCCGAGCCTCCGGTGTGGCGCGGATCGGTGTTGCGGTGCCGTTTCAGCTCGAAGCGGGCGAGCTGGTTGCGGTGCACTTCGTCTGGGCCGTCGGCCAACCGGAGCAGCCGGGCGGTTGCATAGGCGGCGGTGAGGAAGTGATCGTTGGAGGTGCCGCCGCCGCCGAAGGTCTGCATCGCCATGTCGATGATGCGGCACGCCATGGCCGGAGCGGCGATCTTGATCATCGCGATTTCGGCGCGAGCTTCCTTGTTGCCGACCGTGTCCATCATGTGCGCCGCCTTCAGCGTCAGCAGGCGCGCCTGCTCGATGGCCAGACGGGATTCGGCGATGCGCTCCAGCGTGACGGTCTGCTCGGACAGCGCCTTGCCGAACGGGTCGCGGGCGTCCGCGCGGCGGCACATGCGCTCCAGGATGCGTTCGGACAGGCCGATGAGGCGCATGCAGTGGTGGATGCGGCCGGGCCCCAGCCGCCCCTGCGCAATTTCGAATCCCCGGCCCTCGCCCAGCAGCATGTTGGCGGCGGAAACGCGGACGTTTTCGAACACGACTTCGGAGGCGCGGTCTGGCACGCCGTAAAAGCCGAACACCGGGAGCGGCCGCAGCACGGTGACACCGGGCGTGTCTCTGGGGACCAGGATCATCGACTGCCGGCGGTGCGGCTCGGGATGGTCCGGCGCGGTTTTTCCCATGAAGATGATGATTTTGCAGCGCGGGTCGGTGGCACCGGTGGTGTACCATTTGCGACCGTTGATGACCCAATCGCTGCCGTCGCGGATTATGGAGCTGCGGATATTGGTCGCGTCGGAGGAGGCGGTATCGGGCTCGGTCATGGCGAAGGAGGAGCGGATTTCGCCGGCCAGCAGCGGTGCCAGCCATCGGGCTTTCTGCTCGGGTGTGCCGTAGCGTTCGATGGTTTCCATGTTGCCGGTGTCGGGCGCGGCGCAGTTGAACACTTCGGGCGCCATGAGCGAGCGGCCCATCACCTCGCAGAGCGGCGCATATTCGAGATTGGAAAGGCCGGCGCCGTGCTCGCTGTCTGGCAGGAACAGGTTCCACAGCCCGGCCGCCCGGGCGATGGGCTTCAGCTCCTCGATGACGGGGAACACCCCCCACGGGCCGATCTGCTCGGCCTCGCGATAGTAGCGCCGCTCGTTGGGGTAGATGTGGGTGGCGAGAAAATCGTGCAGGCGGGAGCGAATGGCCTGCACATGGGGCGGCGGATCGAAGGGCATTGGTGCTTTGCTTTCTATTGGCGGGCGCTGGAACCGCCGTCGGCGACCAGCACGCTGCCGTTGCAGTAGGAGGCCGCATCGGAAGCGAGGAACAGGCAGGCCTCGGCCATTTCCCCGGCAGTGCCCGGGCGGCGCATGGGGGTGATGGCGTCGGCGACCGCGGGATCATCGAACAGGCCGAGCACGGAGGCAACCATGGGCGTGGCGATGAAGCCGGGGGCGACGCAGTTGGCGCGGATGCCGTGCTGCGCATAGCTGACACACAGCGAGCGGGTGAGATTGATGAGGCCGGCCTTGGCGGCGGTGTAGGCGTGGGCGGCCGGCAGGCCCAGAAAGCCCGAAATGCTGGCCACATTGACGATGCTGCCGCCGCCATGGTGGCGCATATGGGCGACCGCCGCCCGGGCGACGAGAAAACCGGCATCGAGGTTGATCGCGGTGACTTCGCGCCATTTGGCGAGCGTGGTGGAATCGACGGCTTCCATCGAGCCGGGGCTTTTTTCCGCCCAGCTATAGCCGACGCCGGCGGCATGGACGACGATATCCAGCCGGCCGAAGCGGGCCAGGGCATCCGCCACGGCTGCGTCGGCGACGCCGTCGGTGGCGAGATCGCCAACGAAGCTGGCCGCCGAAGGCCCGGCAGCGGCGACGGATTGCGCCAGGGTGGCGGCGGTGCGGCCGACGCCGAGCACGTGCGCGCCTTCGGCGGCGAACAATGCCATCGCGGCGCGGCCCACGCCGGTGCCGGCGCCGGT
>JBBRKH010000032.1:0-11600 GCA_038217965.1 Sphingomonadales bacterium
GATGGCATCCTGCATGTTCGGTGGTGGCGTTCAGGACATCAGGCCGCGGGTGCGCATTTCCACCAGCGATTCCTCGTAGCGGCTTGCCTGTGCGCCCTGCGCGGTTGCCCAGGCGACGAAGGCCTTCAGACCTTGCTCGAAGGCGATTGTCGCGCGGAAATCGAGAATGGCTTCGGCGCGTCTGGTGCAGGCGAAGTTGTGACGGATATCGCCGACGCGGAAAGCGCCGCTTACGATGACGGGAACATCGCGGCCGATCAGCCGGACGAGGCTGTGGGCGACGGTCAGCACATCGATGGGCGCGCCGGTTCCCACATTGATGGCGTGATGTGGCGCATTCGGCGAAAGCAGCGCCTTTGCCGTTGCCTCCACCACATCGTCGATGAAGATGAAATCGCGGCTCTCGCGGCCGTCCTCGAAGATGTTGATCGGCTGGCCGGACATGATGCGGTTGGAGAAGATCGAGAGGATACCGGTGTAGGGGTTGCTGAGCGACTGGCCGGGTCCGTAGACATTCTGGTAACGGAGCGCGACAGCCTCGATGCCGATGGCGGCGCCGGCGGTGAGCACCAGCTGCTCCTGCACCTGTTTGGTGATGCCGTAGACCGAAGTGGGATGGATGCGGCTGTCTTCGTCGGTGGGCAGCGCCGTCAGCGCGCCACCGCCCGGCACTTTCGGTTCGAAGTCGCCGGCCTCCAGGTCGGCGCGCTTGCGCGGGCCCGGGCAGACGAGGCCGAGCGCTTCGGACTGGTAGCGACCTTCGCCGTAGATGGCGCGCGAGGAGGCGACGACGACGCGGCGGACGCTGCCGCGGTTTGCCGCCAGGATATCCAGCAGGAGCGCGGTGCCGCCGATGTTGACGCGGCTGTAGTGCTCGATCTGGTACATCGACTGTCCGGTGCCGGTTTCGGCGGCGAGGTGGACGATGGCCTCCTGGCCTTCCAGCGCTGCGGTGAGCGCCGCGCGGTCGGTCACGTCGCCCCTGATGAGAACGGCGTTGCCTTGCAGCGAGCGGACCAGCGGAGAATTTTCGGGCGATTCTCCGTGAATCTGCGTGGCGAGCGTATCGAGGACGGTGACGCTGTGTCCATCGCTGGCAAGCCGCCGGGCGAGGTTCGAGCCGATAAAGCCGGCACCGCCGGTGATGAGGATGCGGGTCATGCCTTGAATTGGTCGGATGCGAAGATCGGGTTGTCGTGCCGCGCGAAGAACAGGTCCATCTGCCAGAGAGTGTGATCGAGCGGCCTGTGCATCGGCTCGACCAGATTGAAGCAGCGGAAGCCCAGCTTTTCCAGATGGATGCACATTTCCCAGAACAGCAGCGTCCCTTCGGTGTGGCGGAAATTGTAGACTTCCATGATGATGTAGGCGGTATCCGACAGCACAGCCGACGCGCCGGCCATGATCGGCACTTCGAAGCCGTGGGTGTCGAATTTCAGCAGATAGGGGCCTTGCAGCCCCTTCATGGTGGCGATTGCGTCCAGCGAATGTGATGGAACCATGCGCTTTTCGCCGAGGCCGCCAACCGTGCTGCCATCGAGGTCTTCGCCGACGGCCAGCTCCACCATGCCGTCTGCCTCGCGCCCTGCCACGCACAGGATATAGTCGAAGCGCGGGTCTTTTGCCTTCAGCGCCTTCAGGCTGGCTTCCCGCTCGGTCAGCGGATCGATGCCGATGAACCGGGCGTGCGGGAATGAGGGCATGGCCATCGCGCTCCAGCGGCCGTTGGATGCCCCGATGTCGAACACCGATTGCACGCCGCCGGCATGCTGCCCGAGGCGGTGCACCGCGCCGTCCATGTCGAAGCCTTCCTTGGCGATGCCGACGCCGAGCGGGCGCAGCAGGGTGTTGGCAGTGTCGGCAAGCAGGCGTTTCATGGTGCAACCTTGTCAATCGCTTCGGGTCTGGCGGTCAGCCCCAGCAGAGTTTCGGCCCAGGTTTCCAGCGAGTATGTCTCGATGGCGTCGGGAAATGCGGTTTCGGCCCGGAGCCAGTCACGCGTGGGAAAATCCGACCCAGGAGTCATCACGCAGACCGTTTCCGGCGAATGAAAGGGGGCTGTAGCAGCCCGAAGGTTGGTCGTCACCAGCTTGCGATGCGCGCCGAGGGTTTCGAAGGTGCGCATCGTGAAGCCGGTCTGCCGGTTGTTGGGCAGATCGAGCACTGCGGCCGACTGTGCGTAGGCGCGCATGACGTCTGCGGGTGGCATCGGGCGAAAATGCACTCGTCGAAGCCTTCGCCCGGCGAGCAGTTCGCGAAGATAGAAGAATGGCGAGACCAGCAGATAATCGAACAGCAACAGGCCCTGTGCACCGGCCTTTTCCCGGAGCGCCGTCAGCTGGTCGTAGCGGGTGCGGTTGACTGCGGTTCCCACGAACGAGAGATCGTGCGGGCGCGGCCTGACATCGCGCAGCGCGCGGAACGCCGGGGTGAAGAACAGCGGCAGGTAGGTGAGTGCGCTGTGCTGCTCGGCGTCGACCGGATCGAAGGTGAAGACCGCATCGAATTGCGGCACATGCATGCTGTAGTCGTGGGTGGCGAGGCTGTCCCAATAGTAGAGCCGCGCCGGGGTGTTGGGGAATTGCGCCCGATACCAGCCAAGCCGATGTTCCAGCTGGTGCACCTGCACGAACAGCAGCAGATCATAGGCGGTGTTGCCATGTCGGGCGAGTGCATCGCGGTGGTGCCGGTCTTGCCACCATTGCGCCAGCTTCGGCACGCGTCTGGCGAGATTGTAGAAGCGGCTGCCGGGTTCGATGGTTATGCAATCCACATCGGCGCCGATGTGGCTGCGCAGCGTGTCGGCGATAGCCCGGGTATAGAAGAAATAGTCCCGCCCGATCAGCAGGATGCGCCTCGGCGTTGGCGCAATGGTCGTCATAAGACAACCGGCTGCCCTGGCTGCGCGGGCTTTCGCGCTGCCGCCGGCGCCAGCAGCAGGCCGCTGAAGATGAAGATCAGGAAGAAGGGGGTGAGCATGATCGATTCGGTGAGGAAGGAGACGAACAGCAGGCCGCCGACCAGCAGGCGATCGGGCAGCATGCGCTGGCGGAACAGGCCCCACAGAAACGGCAGCGAAAGCGGGATTCCGACGCTGTAGACGAGTGCGATGATGCCATTGGTGTTGCCGCGATCCTGCGTGATGCGCTCGTCGAGCAGGGTGTCCTGGAAAGCCAGTGCGCCCGACAGCGCGCGGTACCGCTCCGGATCGAAGCCGATTCCCACCCAGGGGTTGGCAGCAATCACATTGAGGCCGGTGAGCAGATCGAACTGGCGTGCCATGGAGGAACCGGCCAGCTCACCGAAGAATTTCGAGCGGACGTTTTCGATGATGTATCCGCTGAGCGAAATGGCGAGCAATCCCGCAAACGTTGCAACCGCGGCGCGGCGGTTGAGCGAGCCGCGACCGAGCTGGCGCCAGATATGCAAGCCGACAAGGCCACCGGCAATGGCGAAGCCGGTGGTGGATTGCGTCACAAGCACCGCAACCCCCGCCAGCACCGCCTTTGGCATGCTCTTCAGAATATAGAGCGCGATGTAGAGAAACAGGTTGAGGTAGATCTGCAGCACGCCCGGTTCGTAGAAGGGGCCGTTCGGACGCTGCAGCCCGGCGGCATCCTCGAGGGTGCGGTGAAAATTCAGAACATAGAAAAGATGGTGGTAGATGGTTTCCTGCACCTCTTTTTGCTGAAACAGCGGCTCGATGAGAGCGGCCAGCACCACGGTTGCGATTGCGATGATCGCAAGCGGTTGCAGCAAGGCGACGAGGTCGCGCACGAACCTGCCCTGGCCGGCGCCGAGATACATCTGCAGCAGCAGCAATGCGCCGGCAAAGTTGGCATAGCGCACGATGGTCGCCTGCAACTCGGTCAACCCGGCGCGGAACAGGATGGCCACGAGGACCACGGCCAGGAGGCTGTAGACAAGCGTGAAGCGCGCGCGCGCGGCAGGTGCGCGGGTCGCAGCGATGGCCAGCAACGCGAGGACGAGCATTGCGACCAGAACAGGAATGCGCGGGATGATGAGGTTGCCGCCGCTGATCAGGATGGCGAGCAGCAGGGCGCCACGGCGGAGCAAATCGACCTGCGTCAGCCGGGCTGGCACGGCGAAAGTGGCAGCGGCGTTCATGGCAGGAATGCGCCAGTCGGGTCGGTGGGCAGCCAGTGCTTGCTTTGGAAGCAGTAACGCCGGATGGGAATTGCCGGCGCGCCGACGGCCACGGTGAAATCGGCGATGCTGCGTGTGACGACCGAATTGGCGCCGATGACGCTGTTCTGGCCGACGCTGGCGCCGATGATGCAAACATTCTCGCCAATCCAGGCACCATCGCCGATGCTGACGTCGGCGAGTTGGCGCAGTCCTTGCGCTATCACCGGCTGCGCCGGATTGCGGTGCTCATGCGCATTGTCGGCGACATAAAATCGGTCAGCGACAAGAACGTTGACGCCGATAGTGATGCGCCTGGTGCATATGATGTGCGCGTGGTTGCCGATCATCGTGCCGGCGCCGATGCGCATTTCAGGCGTGTAGCCGGTGTCTGGCAAGGCGGCGAAATAGGCACCGACCTGCAGCGTCGCCCCATCGTCCATGAAAAGGTGGCGCGCGCCGACCAGGCGCAATGGCCTGATGATGCGGGCACCCTGGCCGAGCTGGCCGAATGCCGGTCGCAGCAGGCGGTAGAGCAGCACCGACAGCATGTCGCGGATGCGGAAATGGATCATCCAGGGCAGCCGGCGGCCATGGTCTGAAGGTCTGGGCGGCATGGCAACACGGGTGCGGTGCGTAGGACGGTATGACCGTTTCAGCAACCATTTCGGCGCAATGCAGCGCAATATAGGTGCCAAACGGGGTTTTTCGGTTGACAGTCATTGACATTGGCTGAAACAGTTTCGTAGCCATCGGAGCGGTCGGGCATTCGGCCGCTGCAGGTGCGAAAAAAGCGCAACCTGGAAAAGTGAATGGGATGAATTTGATCTGTATGGTGACCCGGGCACCCAGAACGATTGCACTTTGCATGCTGTGCACAGGCCTCCTTGCCAGCTGCGCGGATTTTCTCCCGGTTGAACAGGAGAATCTTTCGGCCAACGCCTCGGTCGCTGAAAGTGCGGTGCGGCCGATTGGAGTGCAGACCAGGTTCAGATGTCCGCCGACATTGCCGCCACCCGATCACCCGCTGGGAAGCCTGGACGTTGTTGCTCCTCTCGAGCCGGTGTCTGCAACGCTGAAGGATTCGCCGGACCCCACCATCCCTTTCACGCAATATGATCTGCTGTCCGGCTTGCGCTATTCCTATGGGGCTGCGGTTGCCGATTTCGATTGCGACAATCTGCCGGACATCAGCTTCTTCGATTCCTACACATTGACGCGCCGGCTGATAAATCCCGCCCAGGGCGCCATCGGCTACATCCAGTGGAATTCGGGCCAGTTGCGGCAGATCGTGCCGGCCGACAGATACCCGGAGATTCCCGATCGGCCCGGCAATGTCATCCTGTTCGAGCAACATATCGCGGCCGATGTGAACAACGATGGATTGCCCGACATCGTCGGCGTGCTGAACTCCCATGCCGCAGTCGTGGCCTACATCAACCCGGGCAACCGCGACCAGAAATGGGCGCGCCGCTACATCTCGACGGCGACGCCTGCCCCGATCAACATTGCTGCGGGCGATTTTGACGGGGACGGTTTCCCGGACCTGGTTGTCTCCATGCGGAATCAGCCGACGACCGATGCCAATCCTGCCATCCGCGGCATCGTGTGGCTGCGCAACCCCGGAGCGGCGACCGGCGAGTGGGTGCAGCGTCCGGTGGAAGGCTCGGAGACGATGCTCGACCCGCGAACGCTGAAGACCGCGGATTTCGACAATGACGGTCGCATCGACATCGTTGCTTCCGACAATTCGGGCGGCATATTGTCGTGGTTTCGCAACATGAGCAGTTCGTGGGAGCGCAGGGATATTCCCGGCGTCCTGACCATCC
The DNA here is from genome assembly GCA_038217965.1 of Sphingomonadales bacterium. GTDB lineage: Bacteria > Pseudomonadota > Alphaproteobacteria > Sphingomonadales > Sphingomonadaceae > Sandaracinobacteroides. Next base: position 5,976 of record JBBRKH010000032.1, read on the forward strand.
ACGGGCATTTCGGAACAGTGGTCGACATCGACCGCGACGGCCGGATGGATATCGTGCAGCCGACCTATCAAGGGATTCATCTGGTCCGCAATGTGGATGGCGGCACCACCTGGAACGCCATCCCGCTGGCGCGGTTTGCGCTCGCGCCAGTACAGGTGGTCATCACGCAACTGGACATCGGAGACATCGATCTGGATGGCAGGACGGACATTGCGTTCACGGTCGGGTCCAATGCATCATCTTTCACGGGCCGCCAAACCGGTGGGCTTTACTGGTTGCGGCAGACCGCCAGCAATTGGGAGGTGCATGAAATTTACTACGAGGACAGCTCCAGTGCCGGATTGAAGCTGATCGATTATGATCGGGACGGTGATCTCGATATCATGATGTATTCGGAGTATCAGCGCAGTGGCGTGTCGCTGTTTATCAACCAGCATTAGAATTTTGCCGAATTTGCGCTTGGTTTCGCCGCTGTCCAGCCACTCGACTGCATGGTCTGAACAGGCTGGGCCGATCGCCGCCAGTGCGCCCTCAGATAAAGCGGAATTGCCGATGGCTGCGGGATAGCCATGCCCAACCTGCGAGAAGCAGGGCAGCAGTCGTTGCCTGTGCGGCCGACCGCAGCACCACTACGCCATCGGCACCCAGGTTGACCGTTTCGGCTGCAGCGAGGGCGAGGACTGCGATCGTCAGGATTGTGCCCGCGCCATAGGCTGCAAACAGCGCACGATACCGGATCAAGGTATTGAACAGGATGGCAAACGGCCCGGAGAGTGTGAACAGGATCAAGCCGGGGAGAGCGATGAAGACATAGCGCAGGTCCGCCGCCCTGCCAGGCAGCAGCATCTCCAGAACGGGGCGTGCCGCAAAGACCGTCACCAGCGCGATGCCCGCGCAATACAGCACTGTGATTCCCATGAAGGCGCGCAGGGTGGCTTTGACCAAGGCATTGTCCGCCACCTGGTTTGCCGAGACGAGCCTGGGCAGGAACAGGGCATCGAGCGCGTTGGGCACGAGCTGGAACAGCGACACATAGAGGGTCAGCAGGAAGAGATGTCCAAGCACTTCGATACCGAGCGACGATGTGACGAACCAGCGTTCGACCAGAATGTTCGCTTGCAGCAGCATTCCGGCCAGAAACAGGGTGAAACCGGCGGCGAAGATTCGCGATGCAAGCGGTCGGTCGAACCGCAGCGCGGTCGGCCGGATGCCGCGGGTGCCGGCCAGCGCGAACCCGACGAACAGCAGAGGCTGGAGCGCAAGCGAAATCACCACGGCTTCGAGCGGCGCGACTGGAGCAGCCAGCAAGGGGAGCAAGGACAGAATGGACGCCCACAGGGTCAGCCGGTTCAGCAGCGATAGGGATTGCATGGCGATCAGCTGGTTGGCAATCCAGTTGCGATTGAGGGTCAGAACACCGATGCTTGCTCCACACAGCCCGAGCAGCACGAACGCGGGTGACGATCCAGTCAGCATTGCGGCTGCCGAGCCGACAATGGCCAGCAGCGTCAGCGCGGCAAAAAGCGCATAGAGGAGATTGTTGATGGCGGTGCGATCTTCGCTTTCGCCGTTGCACAGCAGGCGGTAGCCGCCCTGCAGCATTCCAAGCTGCAGGGTGGAAACGAACAGCACGACCGTCTGCACAAGGGTGACCGTGCCAAGGCCACGCTCGTCCAGGGTGAGCATGGCAACATAGCTGCGGCCCAGCATCAGCAGACTGGTGGCAACGGACACCACCACGAAGAGAACGCGCTCGTCTGACAGCCGCGCGCGAAGCCCGGTTTCAGCCAAGCGCTGCGTCCGTGATCGCATGCAGCACCTTCGCGCGGTTTTCGTCCGAATACAGGCCGGCATGTGGAAAGGGGTTGCCGGGATACGAGGCTGCCATCATGCGGGCCACGAAATCCTCCAGATCGGCGCTGGTTGCCGGCGAACCCGTTGCCGGGGCATGCAGTTTCGCCCTGAGCGCCTCGAAACCGGAGATGCGCTGCACGCCTTTGAAATGATCATAGAAGATCTGCCCGAGCACATAGACCGTGCGGCCTATGGCGGCGGCTTCCCAGCCGACCGTGCTGGTGAGCGTGACCACCCGGGCTGCACGGCGCAGAACCTGGCGCCCGTGCACTTCGGCCGGCAGAAAATAGAGACCGCTGCAGGCCTTGCGGACTGCATGAAATTTCGGTCTGAGCAGGGCGCCCTTGTCGACGGGGTGCTCTTTCACGACGAGCACCTGTTGCGGTGTGAGACATTTCAGGATGTTCTCGATGGTGCCCACCTGGTTGGCATAAAAGGCGGACATGTAATTGAGGGTGGCTTCCGGCTCCTGGTGAAGCGGATAGAAAACGACCTCCACATCGGCCGGAATATCTTCCAGCCGATCGTAGCGCAGAAAGAGACTGCGCAGCGCAATGCCCAGCCGCTTGCCATATTCCTCGCGATAATCCTCGTAGTGAAAGATGCTGCTTGCGCGGATGCGCCACTGCCAGAGCAGCCATCGCGCGAGGCCCACGGCAAGCGGGCGCAACGCCCAGCGGCCGCTGAGATTCTTCACGTAGAACGGCTTGTAGTCGCTGGCGTGCAGCTGCTGGACATAGTCGCGCGCAGCAGCGATGGCGGCGTCGTCCGGATCGGGCAACTCAAGATGCGCTCCCGTCAACGTCAACGGATCAGCGAGCCAATAGAACCAGTCGTCCACGACGCAGTTCATGGCGGCGAGATAGCGGATGTCGCGGCGTCTGGCCTCGATCAGCAGCACTTCGGAAATTTCGATTGCGACCAGTTCGTTGACGACGGCGACGGGGCTGTGCGCATCGAGCAGGCTGGTCCAGAATGCAATCATCCTGCCGAGCAGATCTGCCCGTTCGGTTATGCTGAACCGGCCGAGAAACCTGTCTGCCATCAACGAGGTGGCCAGATAGCCGGCTGGCACCGGTGCTGGAGTGAGCGTGTCGAACTCTGCTTCGAAGCATGCTTCCACGTGCACGCCCCGCTGCTCAGCTTTCGCTTTCTCCTTGCGGGTGAGCGTGACGAAAACGGCTTCGAAAGCGTCCGACTGCAGCGTTGGAAAATAATCGGCCTGATAGCCGCGCGCAAAGAACAGGATTTTCGGGCGAGGCATGTGGAGCATCCATTAGGCGATGAGAGTGCGCGGTTACAACGGGCTTGCCGCGAAGTCAGGGGTGCAGCGAGCGCGGAACGTCGCCAATGTCAGGCAGGGCGACCATCTGTGATGCCCATGATGCGCCATTCAGGGGAAACATCGGCCGGCGCAACCGGGCTGCCGCCCTGTTCATGCGATTGCAGGATCGCGAACAGCAGGCGCTGGCCGCGCAGGATGTCGCGCTTGATGATGGCATTCGCTGCCAGCGCTTCGGGGTTGCCATCCAGGCATTCGACCAGCTGGGACAGTGCGGCGAGCGTGCCGCCGGGGGCGTGCGATGGTGGGTGCGGCCAGGGCCGCCAGACAGGATAGGTGGCGTCTTCGCTGCGTGCCAGAAGGCTGGTCCGGTGCCCGTCCGCCTCGACCGACAGCGCGCCCGATTGGCAGGCAAGCACCACATCGGCGCCGGGCACGCGGGTTATCCGGCCAATCAAGCCACCTTCGAACCGGACGGTTACGGAATGGACGAGCGGGTCGTTGTGGACATCGTGCGGGCTTTCCCCGGTCTCGACTTCGCCGAGAATGGCCGACACATCGACGATGGCGCGGTCACCGGCTGCAAAAAGCAGCAGATCGATGCTGTGCGGATGCGACCAGCACAGAGCGGCTTCGCCGAACTGGATCTGGATTTCCCGCAGCCCGCCGAGCGCGCCTGTCTCGATATGCGCAAGCGCCGCCCGGTAGGGTGACATCAGGCGGCGGATGGCGCCGAATGTGCAGCAGACATCGCGGTCTGCAAGCAACGATTCGAGCTCCGCCAGCTCGGCCATGCTGTTGCACAGGGGCTTTTCGACATGCAGCGCGCGCACGCCGGAGTGGATAGCCTGTTGCATCAGGGCTGCCCGCCCGCAGGTGCGGGTCGCGATGCAGAGCAGGTCTGGCTTGGCGGCAGACAGCATTGCGGGAAGATCGGCAAAAACCGGTGGCTTGCCGAATGCGGCTGCAGCCCGGGCGGCGGCCTGTGGATCGCTGTCGGTCACGCCGGCAAGCGCCAGACCTGGGTGCGCGATGATTGCCCCCGCGTGAGCGAGCGGAAACCAGCAAGGCGGCGCATCCCGGCGCACGGCCGGGCTGGTGAAGGCGCCCATGCGGCCGCACCCGACAAGGGCGGCGCTGCGACGCACTACCACAGAAGCAGGCTCGTCAGCTGGCCTTGGGCCCGCGTTTCGAGCGCGGCGTAGGTGGCGGCCAGCTCGGACGCGGGGCGCTGCCAGGCGGTGTATGGGGCGGCGTTCAGGCGGCCGTCTGCAAGCAGCGAGAGGATGAAAGCCAGATTGTCCGGCTCGGCAAAGCGCAAGAAGCCACGGGCGTCGCGCCTTTCGGGCGCCATGCCGACCGCCTCGATGCGCAGCTGCTTGGTGTAGAAATGTGTGGAGTCCAGTGGGTTGGCTGCGGGCGCGGGTTGGCCGCGACCGGGGAAGCCGAGCACGGCGATGGTTGCCATGGTGCCGGCGGATTCAAGCGCCAGCTGCCAGTCATCCCAGGCATTGGTGGTGGCGATAACGGTATCGGCTCCGGCCTTGCACCATTGCGGCGCATCGGCAAGCGCGCCGCGCGCCCCGGCCCACTGCGCGCCGGCGGCGCGGGCGTGGGCTGCAAGTGCGGGCTGATCGGATACGCCGACCACGTCTGCGCCGGCCAGCCGGGCCATCATCGTGGCCGCCAGCCCAAGCGGCCCGAGTCCGATGACGACCACGCGCGAGCCGGGCCCGACGCCGGATCGCAGAACGGCATTGTAGCCGAGGTGCAGGAGATAGGCGATCGAGGCGGTGGCGGAATCGAGGGCGGGGGGGATGATGGCCAGCACGTCGGCATCGGCCAGCATGTGCCGGTCGCGGTGAGATGCGAAGCTCAGCACGCGGTCGCCGGGCGCTGCACATGTGGTGCCGGCGCCCGATTCCAGCACCTGCGCGACGTTGCAGTAGCCCATCAGGCGCGGATAGACCTTGCCGGGCCTGAGCGGCGGCGCGCCGGTCCACGCGGCGAGCTCGGTTCCGGGCGAGACTGCCGATACGAGGGTTTTGCAGAGGTGGCTGCTGGCGCCCGGCGCAAGCGGCTCCTCGCGCCAGACAAGCTGGCGTGGGCCTTCGAGCCAGGCGACTTTGGCGGTTTCGGCCATCAGTCCGGGTAGCCACGGCCGACGAGAATATAGCGGTCGTCCCGATCGCGCTCCTGCCGATCATTGGCGATGAAGCCAATGTCTTTCGGCTCGCCTTCGCCGCCGCCGGAAAGCGTGCTCCAGCCATGAAATTCCCAGTTGCCAGGGCTGGCTTCGGTCCAGAATGACGGGTTTCGATGCTGGTTCAGGATGAATTCCAGCCCGCGGCGGTCAATGCCCAGCCATTCGCAGAAGCGATCCGCATAGCGTGGAGCAACCTGTTCATGCTGTCGCACGAGTGCGAGGCCTTCGCTTCTCGTCAGCCTGCCATGGCGGATTTCGCGACTGGCGTGATCGGTGACCTTCG
>JBBRKH010000033.1:0-11410 GCA_038217965.1 Sphingomonadales bacterium
CGAGGCAGCAAGCGCAGCTGCGAGAAACGAGGACATGAATGGCCTGGACCGACGAGCGCATCGCTATGCTCAAAACCCACTGGGAGGAAGGCCGCTCCGCGAGCCAGATTGCCGAGCTGATGGGCGAAAACCTGTCCCGCAACGCCGTCATCGGCAAAGCGCATCGTCTCGGCCTCGCGTCGCGCCCGTCGCCGCTGAAAACCAGCGACGCAAAGGCGAACGATCTGAAGCCGAGCGAGTCCAAAGCAGGCGACTCCAAGGCAGGCGATGCCACGATGGTCGATCCGGCGCCGGAGGCACCAGCGGCAACTGCCCGTCCAAGGCCAGCCCGCCAGGCCTCGGCCAGCATCGACTCGCAGCCGGCACCGGGCACAACCATGCCGGCATATGGGGCGGCAGACGGGCCGGCAGACGGGGCGGCAGAAAAGTCAGCAGTCGCAAGGCCATCGGCGCCGGCGGCCGAACCCGCTGCGCCCCGCGCATCGCGAACCAGCAGCAAAGTGCTGGCCAAGGATACGAAGGTCACACTTCTCGATCTGAACGACCGCATCTGCAAATGGCCGATCGGCCACCCTGACGAAGCGGGATTCCATTTCTGCGGCAAGCCGGTCAGCCCCGGATTTCCCTACTGCGGCGAGCATTGCCTGCTGGCATATCAGGCCCAGATGCCGCGGCGCGACCGTCCTGCAGGCCCCTCCAGGCCATTCGGCCCCAACCTGCCCAGGCCACGCTAGGACCAAACAGCTGCTATTGTCAGGGGACTGGATGGTGGGCGCGGCAAGGATTGAACTTGCGACCCCTGCGATGTCAACACAGTGCTCTACCACTGAGCTACGCGCCCCACCTGGGTAGCCGCTGCCCATAGCGATGCCGTCTCCCAAGGGCAAGCCCCGAAGGCGGCAGACGCGGTCTCGGTGAAAGCGTTCAGATCAGCGCGCTCTATCATGGCAAACGCTGTCGCAGGCCAGGAGCGCGCCACAAACTGCTCGATGACCGGCAGGCGCAAGCCGGCACGATCAGACCGCCGAGCGTCAACCGTCAGGCGATCCCATTGCGCAAACCGCCCAGTCGTTGCTCAACCGCCCTTCTTTGCCCGCATCTTGCTCCAGCGGTTGGTGCGGGTGCCGGGTCGGCCGGCATCGGCCCTGCCCTGCACCGCCGGCCGTTCGCTCTTGATGCCGAGCTCGTCTGCTTCGAGCGTGCGGATCTCATCGCGCAGCCGCGCCGCTTCCTCGAATTCCAGGTTGCTGGCGGCTTTCTGCATCCTGGCTTCCAGATCGGCAATGTGCGCTTTCAGATTGTGTCCAACCAGATGCGGAATGTCGTCGTTGATTTCGATCGTGAGGTGATCGCGCGACGCGACATGGCCCACGATATCCAGAATGCCGCGCTTGATGGTCGTCGGCGTGATGCCGTGCGCTTCATTGTAAGCCATCTGCTTGGCGCGTCGACGGTCGGTTTCGGCCAGTGCGCGCTCCATGCTGCCAGTCTTGCGGTCGGCATACAGGATCACCCGGCCGTCCACATTGCGCGCCGCCCGTCCGATGGTCTGCACGAGCGACGTTTCCGAGCGCAGAAAGCCCTCCTTGTCTGCATCCAGAATGCACACGAGCCCGCATTCCGGAATGTCCAGCCCCTCGCGCAGCAGATTGATCCCGACCAGCACGTCATAGACACCCATCCTGAGGTCGCGGATGAGCTCGATCCGTTCCAGCGTTTCGACGTCGGAATGCATGTAGCGGACCTTGATCCCGGCTTCGTGCATGAACTCTGTGAGATCTTCGGCCATCTTCTTGGTAAGCGTCGTCACCAGCGTACGATAGCCTGCCTTGGCGGTGGCCCTGGCCTCGGCGATGAGGTCGTCGACCTGGTCTTCCACCGGACGGATTTCCACCGGCGGGTCGATCAAACCGGTGGGACGGATGATCTGCTCGACAAACACGCCGCCGGTCTGCTTCATTTCCCAAGGGCCCGGCGTCGCCGACACGCTGACCGTCTGCGGGCGCATCACGTCCCACTCCTCAAATTTCAGCGGCCGGTTGTCGATGCAGCTGGGCAGGCGGAAGCCATATTCGGCCAGCGTCACCTTGCGCGCCCGGTCGCCGCGCGACATGCCGCCGATCTGTGGCACCGTCACGTGCGATTCGTCGACGAAAAGCAGCGCATTCTCCGGTAGATATTCAAACAGCGTCGGCGGCGGCTCGCCTGGCAGCCGCCCCGTCAGAAAGCGGCTGTAATTCTCAATCCCGGCGCAACTCCCGGTTGCAGCGATCATTTCCAGATCAAAGTTCGTGCGCTGCTCCAATCGCTGATGCTCCAGCAGCCGGCCCTCGGCCTCCAGCTCCTTCAACCGCTCGGTCAGTTCATGGCGGATGGCATGAGTCGCCTGCTGCAGCGTCGGCCCGGGCGTTACATAATGGCTGTTGGCATAGACTTTTATGCTGTCGAGGCTGGCAATGCGGTTGCCGGTCAACGGGTCGAATTCGGTGATGCTTTCGATGTCGTTGCCAAAGAAGCTTACCCTCCAGGCCATGTCTTCATAATGGCTGGGAAACAGCTCCAGCGTGTCGCCCTTCACCCGAAAAGTTCCGCGCGTGAAAGCCATTTCGTTGCGCTTGTATTGCAGCGCCACCAGCTTGCGGATGATTTCGCGCAGATCGGATTGCGCACCCTTCTTCAAAGAGAAGGTCATTGCGGAATAGGTTTCCACCGAGCCGATGCCATACAGGCACGAGACGGATGCCACGATCAGCACATCGTCGCGCTCCAGCAGCGAACGGGTGGCCGAATGGCGCATCCGGTCGATGGCTTCGTTTACCGAGGATTCCTTCTCGATATAGGTGTCCGAGCGGGGAACATAGGCTTCCGGCTGATAATAATCATAATAGCTTACAAAATATTCGACGGCGTTTTCAGGAAAAAAGCTTTTGAATTCGCCATACAACTGCGCCGCCAAAATCTTATTGGGCGCCAGTACCAGCGCCGGCCGCTGCAGCTCCTCGATCATCTTGGCGACCGTGAAGGTCTTGCCGGATCCGGTAACGCCGAGCAGCACCTGATCCCGCTCGCCGATCAGTGCTTCGCCGACCAGCTCCCTGATGGCCGCCGGCTGGTCGCCGGCTGGCTCAAACTCGCTGTGCAGGACAAATTTCCGCCCCCCTTCCGACTTCGGAGGCCGGACCGGTCGGTTCGGCACAAAATCGGCGCTGAGCGGAACTTCGGCAAGGGAGGTGCGAATCGCAATGGCCATGCGCCATGCCTAGGCGTTCCCGCTTCGTTCTACCAGAATTTTTCCCCTGTTGACGACTCTAATGCCAAGCCTCGGCATGCCTGTCACGCACAGCATTCGGCGCAACAAGGGCAGCAACCTCGATGCGGCCAATTGTCGGGCGTGACTTGGGCCGCGGGAATGCTACAGCTTGGCAATGCCGATCGAAATCCCCGTCTGGGCTGGTATCCTGATGTTCGTCGCCACCATTCTCGCGATGGAGGTGGTTGCCATCTATGGCCACAAACACGTCATGCACGGCTTCGGTTGGGGCCTGCACAAATCGCACCACACCGCGCGCAATGGCTGGTTCGAGGCCAACGACTGGTATGGCGTCATGGGCGCCGCAGTTGCGATCACGCTGTTCTGGCTAGGTGTGCAGGAAGATTGGGGCAGCTTCTACGTTTGGCTGGCGGCCGGCATAACCGGCTACGGTGCCATCTATTTCGGCTTCCACGACATCATCGTCCACCGCCGCATCGAAACCGGCTATGTTCCGCGCTCTGCCTACATGAAGCGCATCGTGCAGGCGCATCGGCTGCACCATGTGGTTGAATCGAAGCACGGCACCGTAAGCTTCGGCTTCCTTTGGGCGCCGCCAATCGCCGAACTGAGGCGCCAGCTGGCCGAAAATGCGCAAAGCGGGATCGCCGGGGTGCGGAGCAATCCGGTCGGGCGCAACATGGGCCCCGCAACAGAATAGCAAAAGCCGCTCGCCAGACGGGCGCCAGCCTGTCTGGCAGGTCGGCAGGAGCCAAACCGATGCAAATCCCGACAGTCGCCGCCTTGCTCGCCAGAAGCGGCGATCAGCCACGCCCTTATGCCGCCTCCGCCCCGCTCACACTGAAGCCGCTGCTCCTCGATCCACCGCGCCCTGGCGAGTTGCTCGTGCGCATAGACGCCGCCGGCATCTGCCATTCCGATCTGTCCGTCATAAACGGCGACCGGGTGCGCCCGATGCCGATGGTGCTGGGCCACGAAGCCGCTGCCACCATCCTGGCGCTGGGCGATCGCGACGACAGCGAATTTGCCGTCGGTGACCGCGTCGTCCTCGTGTTTCTGCCTGCCTGCGGCCAGTGCGTGGCCTGTGCGTCAGGCGAAGGCTATCTCTGCGCCAGTGCCGCCGCCGCCAACGCCGCCGGCACCCTGATGCGCGGCGGCCATCGCCTGCACGATTGCGGCCAGCCGGTGCACCATCACCTCGGCGTGTCGGCCTTTGCCACCCACGCCGTTGTCGACCGCCGCTCGGCGGTGAAGATCGACGCCGCCATACCGCCGGAAATTGCCGCGCTGTTCGGCTGCGCCGTGCTCACCGGCGTCGGCGCTGTGCTGAACACGGCGCGTGTGCGGCCAGGTGAAAGCGTGCGCATTCATGGCCTGGGCGGCGTCGGCCTCGCCGCCTTGCTTGGCGCACTGGCAGCCGGCGCGCAGCCGGTAGCAACGGTCGATCCGTCGCCCGAAAAGCGCGCGCTTGCACTGGAACTCGGCGCGGCCGCTGCCGTTGCCCCGGACGCCGCAGCCGGCCTGCCAAAGGCCGATGTCGTCATCGAAACCGCCGGCAAGGCAGCGGTGCTTGCCGAGGCATATGGCGCCGCCCGGCGCGGCGGCCGCATCATCACCGTCGGCCTGCCGCACCCCGGCGACATGCTGCACATCCCCGCCCTGTCACTGGTTGCCGAAGGCAAGACACTGGCCGGCAGCTACATGGGCTCGGCGATTCCGGTGCGCGACATTCCGCGCTACATCGCGCTGTGGCAGGCCGGCCGCCTGCCGGTCGAACGTCTGCTCACCTCGGTCAGCCCGCTGTCCGACATCAACAGCCTCATGGACCGGCTCGCCGATGGTGCTGCCATCCGCCAGATCGTGATTCCACCCCCCGGAGATCCTGCATGACCGAAGACCTCGCTGCCAACTATGCCCGCGCCTACAACACCCGCGTCGGGTTCGGGGTCCGGCCGGCGCTCATCCTGATCGATTTCTGCCAAGGCTATTTCGATCCGTCCTGCGACCTCTACGCCGGTGTCGAAACCACGCTCGCCGCAGCGCTCCGCCTGCGCGAGGCTGCGCGCGCTGCGGGCGTTCCCGTCATCTTGACAAGGGTGGAATACCACCCCCACGCAATCGACGGTGGCCGCTTTTTCGAGAAAGCGGCACCGCTGCGGAATTTCCTGCGCGGCAACCCGATGGCCGCCTGGCCCGCCGGGCTCGAGCCTCACGACGACGAACTCGTCATCTCCAAGCAATACCCGAGCGCCTTCTTCGGCACCTCGCTCGCCTCCACGCTCACGGCATCGGGGATAGACAGCGTCCTGCTTGGCGGGCTGACCACCAGCGGCTGCGTGCGCGCCAGCTGCGTCGATGCCATGTCGCACGGCTTCCGGACTTCCGTCGTGGCAGACGCCTGCGGCGATCGTCACCCCGATCCGCACGGCGCCAACCTGTTCGACATGAATGCGAAATATGCCGACGTTGTTTCTGAGGAGGAGGCAATCGCCTTCCTCGCAACCCTCAGCAAAGGTCGTCCGGCAGATTGATGTTGCGAATGGGCGGCAGCGTCACCGTGCGCGCTGCAGAAAGCTGCGCCCACCGCCGCGCCGAAATCGCACCTTCGGCGTGGAGCAACTCTGCCAGCACCCCGGCAAGCGCCGCCGGCCACAGGCCGATCAGCCACTGATCGCGGGTCACCGACGGGCCGGGTGCCAGCATATTGGCAAGATCGGCCGGAAGTCCGAGGATATCGCAGGGGGCACACAGCACTGCCTCGAATCCATTGGCTTGTGCATGCGCCAGCGCCGCCGCCAGCCCGGCCATAGGCCCCAGACCGCGATGCGGAACATCGTCCAGCTGCAGCAGATTGCCCCACGCGCGTCCGCACATCACCACCGTCGCACTCTGCCCCGCCAGCGCATCAACGACATGTGCAATCAGCGGCTTGCCATCCACCAATGCCAGTGCCTTGTCCGATCCGAACCGGCTGCTGGCCCCGCCCGCCAGCACCGCGCCGAGCAGATTCAGCGGGTTTCCTCGAAAAGCTCGCGCCCGATCAGATACCGCCGGATTTCCGAGGTGCCAGCGCCGATTTCGTAGAGCTTGGCATCGCGCAGCAGCCGGCCGGTCGGATAGTCGTTGATATAGCCATTACCGCCCAGCGCCTGGATTGCCTCCAGCGCCATCCAGGTCGCCTTTTCGGCGGAATAGAGGATTGCGCCGGCGGCATCCTTGCGCGCTGTCTCGCCCCGGTCGCATGCCTCGGCGACCGCATAGACGTAGGCGCGCGCGGTGGAGAGCGCGACATACATGTCGGCAAGCTTGCCCTGCATCAGCTGGAACTCGCCGATCGACTGCCCGAACTGCTTGCGGTCATGCACATAGGGCACCACGATATCCATGCAGGCCTGCATGATGCCCAAGGGCCCGCCGCACAGCACGACGCGCTCGTAATCCAGGCCCGACATCAACACCTGCACTCCGCGCCCTTCCTCGCCGAGCACATTTTCAAACGGCACTTCGCAATCCTCGAAGATCAGCTCCGCAGTATCCGAGCCCCGCATCCCCAGCTTGTCCAGCTTCTGCGCGGTGGAAAAGCCCTTCATGCTCTTCTCGATGAGAAACGCCGTGATACCCTTTGCCCCGGCTTCCGGGTCGGTCTTGCCATAGACCACCAACGTTTCGGCATGCGGCGCATTGGTGATCCAGAATTTGGTGCCGTTCAGCACATAGCGGTCGTTGCGCTTTTCCGCGCGCATTCGCATCGAGACGACATCGGAGCCCGATCCCGGCTCCGACATGGCAAGCGAGCCGACATGCTCGCCCGATATCAGCCTGGGAAGATAGCGCGCCTTCTGCGCAGCCGTGCCGTGCCGCGCAATCTGGTTGATGCAGAGATTGCTGTGCGCTCCATAAGACAGGCCGACCGACGCCGACGCGCGGGAAATTTCCTCCACCGCAACAACGTGCGCCAGATAGCCCAGCCCGGCGCCGCCGTCCTCTTCCTTCACGGTGATCCCGTGCAATCCAAGCTCGCCAAGTTTGGGCCACAGATCGCGCGGAAAGAGATTTTCCCGGTCGATCGTGTCGGCGCGGGGCGCTATCTCGGCAGCCGCAAATGCGCGCACGCTGTCGCGCAGCATGTCGAGCGTTTCGCCGTGCGCGAAGCGGAGCATGGGGAAGGTCATGGTGTGTCCTCGACAATCAATTGCACAAGAGCGTCCCCTTCGGCCACTTGCGCTCCTTCAGCGATGCCAACGCTTTCGATGCGGCCGTCAAATGGCGCGGTCAGCCGATGCTCCATCTTCATGGCCTCCAGCACCAGCAGCCGGTCGCCAGCCTTGACGCTGTCGCCCGCTTTCACATGCACGGCGATCACCTTCCCGGGCATTGGGGCTGCGATGCTGCCATCGCCTGGGCCGGACGCTGCCCGGCCGTCCCACGCTGGTGGACGCGTCAGGAAGCGCAAGCTCTCGCCGGCCGAGCGGATTTCGACAGCTTCTGCGGAGCGGTACACGAACAGATTTCGCGTGACGCCATCGATGCTGGCGCGGAGCGGACCGGCTGCGGGCTTTGCCAGTCGGACATGGCGGGTGGCGTCGCTGTTCACCGTCACGTCGAAAGCGTCACCATGCGGGGCGGCCGCGGTCTGCCAACTGGCGCCATCGGGCGCCGTCAGCGCGCCATAGATGCGGGCTGGCAGGTTCAGGCGGAAGGGGACGGAAAAGCCGGTCGTCGAGTGCGCCGGGATGGTCGAGGCTGCTTCGGCGGCAGCGGCGGCGACCAGATCGGCCGGATCGGCGGGCGGTGCAAACAGATCAACCTCGTGGCGGCCGATGAAGCCGGTGTCCACTTCGCCGCGCCCGAATGCCGGGTGGCTGGCAAGGCGGGCGAGAAAGGCGCGGTTGGTGGTGACGCCTTCCACCACAGTTTCGTCGAGCGCTGCCACCAGCCGCTGCACGGCACTGTCGCGCGTTGGCCCATGGGTGATGATCTTCGCGATCATCGGGTCGTAGTGCACCGTCACGTCGCCGCCCTGCGCGATGCCGGCATCGCAGCGCGCAGTGGCCGGCAGATGCAGGGTGCTCAGCGTGCCAATGGACGGCAGAAACCCCTTGTCCGGATTCTCGGCATACAGCCGCGCTTCCATCGCATGGCCAGTGCATTCGATCGCATCCTGCATCAGCGGCAGCATTTCGCCGCGCGCCACGCGAATCTGCCACTCCACCAGATCCTGCCCGGTGATCATCTCGGTGACAGGATGCTCGACCTGCAACCGGGTGTTCATCTCCATGAAGTAGAATTTCGGATCGCCGGCCTCATCCGTGTCGTCGCAATCCAGGATAAATTCGATGGTGCCTGCATTCTGATAGCCGATCGCCATGCCGGCGGTGACGGCAGCGATGCCCAGCGTGTGTCGCAGCGTGTCTGAAAGGCCCGGCGCAGGCGCTTCCTCGATCACCTTCTGGTGCCGCCGTTGCAGCGAGCAATCCCGCTCGAACAGATGCACCACATTGCCATGCGCATCACCGAAAATCTGCACCTCCACGTGGCGCGGCCGACCGATCAGCTTTTCCAGCATCACACGGTCGTTTCCGAAGCTGGCCGACGCTTCGCGCTTCGCCCCAAGCAAGGCTTCGGTGAAACCGGACTTGTCATACACGGGGCGCATGCCCTTGCCGCCGCCACCGGCAACCGCCTTGATCAGCAGCGGATAGCCGATCAGCTCTGCCATCCGTTCCAGCCGGGCAAGTGACTGGTCTTCGCCCAGATAGCCCGGCGTGACGGGGACGCCGGCCGCCTTCATTTTCGATTTGGCGCTGTCTTTCAGCCCCATCACCCGGATTGAATCGGCAGACGGACCGACGAAAATCAGCCCGGCATCGCGCACCGCATGCGCGAAATCGGCATTTTCCGACAGGAAGCCGTAGCCCGGATGAATCGCATCCGCGCCGGTCGCTTTCGCTGCGCCCAATATCTTCTCGACGACGAGATAGCTCTCGCGCGCCGGCGCCGGGCCGATAGCCACCGCCTCGTCCGCCAGCAGCACATGCGGCGCGCGCGCATCCGCATCGGAATGCACGGCAACGGTTGCAATCCCAATCCGCCGAGCGGTGCGAATGATCCGGCAGGCGATTTCGCCGCGGTTTGCAATCAACAGCTTATGCATCATGAACCCAATCGGCCTTGCGCTTGTGCAGGAAGGCGGACAGCCCTTCCTTGCCTTCCGCGCTTGCCCGGCGGCGGGCAATGCGGATGGCGGTGTCGCTGCGCACCTCGTCGGTAATTGCAGCGCCCGCAAAATCGCGGATCAGCGCCTTGGCGTCAGAAATCGCCCCCGGTGCGCCTGCCAGCAGCGCTGACAGCCAGATCTCCACTTGCGCTCGCGCGCTTGCATCGCAATCGGCCAACGCCGTCGCCAGCCCCATCGCCAGCGCTTCCTCGGGCCCGAAGCGCTCGGCCGTCAGGAACCAGCGCCGCGCTGCCCTTTGCCCGATTGCGCGCAGCACGAACGGGCTGATCGTCGCCGGAGTCAGCCCCAGCCGTACCTCCGAAAACCCGAACTTCGCCCCGCGCACCGCAACCACCAAATCCGCGCACGCCAGCAGCCCCACACCGCCGCCGAGGCAATTTCCGTGGGCAATCGCAACAACCGGCTTCGGGCAGCCATCGATCGCCGCCAGCATGTCCGATAGCGCCTGCGCATCGCTGCGGTTGTGCCCCTCGCTCCACTCCGCCGCCCGCTTCATCCAGCCGATATCGGCCCCGGCACACAGGCTCGGCCCATTGCCCTGCAGCACCACCGCACGCAGGTGCGCATTGGTCGACGCATCCAGAAACGCATCGCGCAACTCGCCGACAAGCGCCTCGTCAAACGCATTGTGCACATCCGGCCGATCCAGCGTGACATGCGCGACGCCGCGTTCGTCCTGTTGATAGAGCAGGCTCATCGCATCACATCCGGAACAGGCCGAAGCGCGTGTCTGCCACCGGCGCGTTCAGCGCTGCCGCCAGGCTCAGCGCCACCACGCGGCGCGTGTCTTCCGGCGCGATGATGCCATCGTCCCACAGCCGGGCGCTGGCATAATAGGGATTGCCCTGTGCCTCATAGGTCTCGCGGATCGGCGCCTTGAATGCTTCCTCCTCCGCCTTCGATTCGAAGCCGCCGCTCTTCACCGTCGCCAGCACGGCCGCCGCCTGCTCGCCGCCCATCACACTGATGCGGGCATTCGGCCACATCCACAGGAAGCGCGGGCTATAGGCCCTGCCGCACATTCCATAGTTTCCCGCGCCAAAGCTGCCGCCGATCACCACCGTGATCTTCGGCACCTCGGCACACGCCACCGCCGTTACCAGCTTGGCGCCATGCTTGGCGATGCCTTCATTCTCATACGCCCGGCCCACCATGAAGCCGGAGATATTCTGCAGAAAGATCAGCGGGACTTTGCGCTGGCAGCAGAGCTGGATGAAGTGCGCACCTTTCTGCGCGCTTTCCGAAAACAGGATTCCGTTGTTGGCGATGATGCCGACCTGCAACCCCTCGATATGCGCAAAGCCGGTGACGAGCGTTGCGCCATACAGCGGCTTGAACGCATCAAACCGGCTGCCGTCCACAATGCGCGCAATGATCTCGTGCACATCCACCGGATGCCGCGTGTCCACCGGTACCAGCGCGTGCAGATCACCCGGCGCAAAGCGCGGCTGCTCCACTGCCTGCCGGGCCGCGGTCACGCCCATCGGCACTGTCTCCAGCGCTGCCCGCACCAGCGCGAGTGCATGCAGATCATCCTCCGCCAGATGATCGACAACTCCGGAAATCCGCGCATGTACATCGCCGCCGCCCAGATCCTCGGCGGTCACTTCCTCGCCGGTTGCCGCCTTCACCAGCGGCGGCCCGCCCAGAAAGATCGTGCCCTGGTTGCGCACGATGATGGATTGATCCGCCATCGCTGGCACATAAGCCCCGCCGGCCGTGCAACTCCCAAGCACTGCGGCAATCTGCGCGATCCCCTGGCTCGACATCCGCGCCTGGTTGTAGAAAATCCGCCCGAAATGGTCGCGATCGGGAAACACTTCATCTTGCCGGGGCAGGTTGGCCCCGCCCGAATCCACCAGGTAGATGCACGGCAGCCGGTTCTGCTGCGCAATCTCCTG
>JBBRKH010000034.1:0-10726 GCA_038217965.1 Sphingomonadales bacterium
CTTCGCATGTCGCCTGCTATGGCCGCTGGCGTGTCAGATCGGTTGTGGAGCTTGGACGACGTGCTGGCGCGGATCGATGCCGACAAGCCGCAGCCCGCAAAGCGCGGGCCTTACAAGCCCCGCATTTCAAAGTGAGACACTACCCACAAATCTAGCAAGTTGAAGCCCAAAGAGTCTCAATCAAAATAGCGTGCGCATTATATCCCTTGAAGTCTGACGTTCGGGCCTTTTTAGGCAGGGCGGTTGAATTGACAGCGCCGAAGATTCACCCTATGTTCCTGCCTGCGACGTTCGGGATGAACGAGACACCACCAACGAGAATTTCGGGGACAGTATACTAAACTCCCCCGGTCCACCGTCGGTGGTGCGCCACGCCTGGGAGGACAATGCGGGCGAGGCGAGCCATGGCGGCGCGGTAGCGCAGAGCCGTGGGGGCGTGTAATTAGTATACTGTCCCCGAAACCCCCTGTCCCCGAAACCCCCTGTCCCCGAAACCCCATGGTCCTAAGCGGAGACCCCGAGCCACACCGATGGGCGGTCGAGCACCGCGACATCATCAGGCAATTCGGGCGGTTCCCCCATCGTAACGCCATTCTCGGACGGTCGAGCACGGCCGAGGAACTTGCCTACCTAGCCGCCGGTGGGTTCGGCGGCTGAGGGAGGGGACGACCTGGCGCCGACTGTGACAAGCCCGATCCCTGTAGCGATCAGAAGACCGCCGATCGCCAAACCCGCCGGGGCGGCCTCACCGAGGAGGAGGATCGCGACGGGGACGCCGACCGTAGCGGCGACGGCACCCAGCAGGCTGACGTAGACCGGCCCCCCGCGTGCCTGCAGGATGAAGAAGATCGCGAACTGCGCCGAGAAGGTCGCGACCTGCGCCCCGATCAGCAGCGCGGCGTCGCGGGTTGCTGGAACCGCGAGCGAGAAGCCGGGCAGCATCCCGGTCGCCAGCAGCATCGCTGCTGCCGCAGATAGCATGATCGCTGCCAACCCATCGGGCTGCATGCCCGCTGGCCAGCGCAGAGTGCGGTAGAGGTTGCCGATCGCGAGCAGCACGGGCCCCGCAAGGACAGCGAGCACCCAGCCTGCTGCACCACTCGGCGCGTTGAGCTTCAGCACGGCTATGTACGCCGCGCCCGCGAGCGCGAGTGCGATGCCGCCCGCACGGACGAAGCTAAACCGCTCGATCCTGAGCACCAGAGCGCCCAAGTAGGTGAATAGCGGTGGAAACGCGATCGCCAGCGCGACGAAGCTGACGCCGACGTGCGGGATCGCCGAGTAAAAAAGCAGGTTGGGCGCGGCGAAGCTGACGGTCGCCGCGACCAGCGCGTACTCTGCCGTCCGAGCGTTGAGCGGTGGCAGGTGGCCACGGGCAGCTGCGAGCGCGAGCAGCACCCCAGCCGCACCGAGGCAAGACCACGCCAGCAGCGCCACGGGCGACAGGCCGACCCCCGTGCCGAGCTTGGCGAGAATCGTAGACGTCGCGAGCAGCATACCGGTCGCGAGCAGGCAGGCGAGCGTGACGATTCTGCCGGTCATTGCGCTAGCGCCGGAGAGGGATGGCGATCGAACGCATCGGCGCGGCGTCGGCACCGCGTAGTTTGAGCGACGCGCCGATGAAGGCGAACTCGTAAATTTCGGGGACAGGTAAATTTCGGGGACAGTATATCAAACTCCCCCGTCCGCTGTCGGCTTCGGGCCGCGCCTTTGCGGAGCGAGGGGTCGGTCGTGTGCGTCCTCCATCTCGGCGATCCACTCTGCGCCTCCCATCGGGCGGCCGGTGCGCAGGCGGGCATCGAGTGCGTCGGCCACCGCCTCGCCTTCGGCTTCCACATCGCCTGCCTCCCAAGCCACGGCGCAGCATCGCGCGCCGTCCCCGAACCTGCAAGCCCAGGGCGGCAAGATCGGTGAGGGGATCGGCTGCCACACGCTTGCCGACCACATGGCTGCTGGACCAGCGCCAGTCCTCGGCGCGCGGCACCAGCCCGGCGGCGACGGGCTTGTGCTCCACAGTGCGGATTGGCGCGCGGGACAGGAATTCCGGTGACAGTATATTCAATTGAGCAGGGAATTCCGGTGACAGTATTTTCAATTGAACAGGGCCTGCATCGCAGCACGGCCGCAATGCATAGTGCAGTGCAGCATGGCGTTTCATTTTTTCCGCAATCCGTGCTACGGGCACGCCATGCTTTCTCTGAATGGAATAACCGTCCGCCTCGGTGGCAGGACCATCCTCGACCGCGCGACCGCGGCATTGCCACCCAACACCTGCATCGGCCTCATCGGTCGCAACGGCGCTGGCAAGTCGACGCTGATGAAGGTGATGATCGGCTCGCTCGAGCCCGACGAAGGCGGCGTGGAAATGCCGCGCGCCACCCGCATCGGCTATATTGCTCAGGACGCGCCGAGCGGCACTGCGACACCTTTCGAGACCGTGCTGGCGGCCGACACCGAGCGCACCGCACTGCTCGCGGAAAGCGAATCCAGCCACGATCCCGACCGACTGGGCGACGTTTACGAACGCTTGATGGCGATCGACGCCTATACCGCGCCGGCGCGTGCATCGCGCATTCTCGTTGGCCTCGGCTTCGACGAGGAAATGCAGGGCCGGCCGCTGGACAGCTATTCCGGCGGCTGGAAGATGCGCGTGGCGCTGGCAGCGCTGCTGTTTTCGGCGCCTTCGCTGCTGCTCCTGGATGAGCCCTCCAACCACCTCGATCTCGAGGCGACACTGTGGCTGGAAAGCTTCCTGAAGAGCTACCAGGGCACGATCGTGGTGATCAGCCACGAGCGCGATCTCCTGAACAATGTGGTCAATCACATCCTGCATCTGGAGGGCGGCAAGGTCACGCTCTACACGGGCGGCTATGACAGTTTCGAGCGCCAGCGCGCCGAGCGCGCGGCGCAACTGGCGGCGGCAAAGGCTTCGCAGGATGCTCAGCGCGCCAAATTGCAGGATTACATTGCCCGCAACAGCGCCCGCGCCAGCACGGCCAAACAGGCACAATCGCGCGCCAAGGCACTGGCCCGCATGCAGCCGATCGCAGCGCTCGCCGACGATCCGTCGCTGTCATTCGATTTTCCGAGCCCCGAGGGCACAATGAAGCCGCCACTCGTCACGCTGGACATGGCAAGCGTTGGCTACACGGCCGGCAAGCCCATCCTCAGCAAGCTGACGCTGCGACTGGACCCGGACGACCGCATCGCGCTGCTCGGCCGCAACGGCAACGGCAAGACGACGCTGGCCCGCCTGCTCGCCGCGCAACTGCCGCCGATGGCTGGCGAAATGCAGGCGCCCGGCAAGCTGAAGGTCGGCTATTTCACCCAGTATCAGGTGGAAGAACTGGACGCCGGCGACACGCCGCTCGAGCATATGGGCCGGCAGATGAAGGGGGCGACGCAGGCTGCGGTTCGCGCGCAGCTCGGCCGTTTCGGCTTTTCCGGCCCGCGCGCGACGCAGTTGGTCGGCAAGCTTTCCGGCGGCGAGCGCGCCCGCCTTGCGCTGGCCCTCATCACCCGCGAGGCGCCGCACATGCTGATCCTCGATGAGCCGACCAACCACCTCGATGTCGACAGCCGCGAAGCGCTCGTGCAAGCATTGAACGCTTTCGAGGGCGCCGTCGTGCTGGTGAGCCACGACCGGCACCTGCTGGAACTTACGGCCGACCGGCTGCTGCTGGTCGATGCCGGAACGGTGAAGGAATTCAGCGGCAGCCTGGACGATTATACCGACTTCGTGCTCGGCAAGACGACTTCGGCGCAGGCGAACGGCGATGCGCCGAAGGGCGACCGCAAGGCCAACAAGCGCGCCGCAGCACAGGCCCGTGAAGCTGGAAAGGCATTGCGTGATGCCGTTGCAATCGCCGAGAAGGAACTCTCCGATCTGGGCGCCGTTCGTTCCAGAATCGAACGCGCCATGTTCGATCCGGCGACGGCCGGACCGGCCGAACGCGACCTCGCAATGGGCGAATTGATGCGCCGGCGCGGCGATGTGGAGCGCCAGTATGAAGTGGCGGAAGCTCGCTGGCTGGAAGCGTCCGAAGCGCTGGAGGGCGCGGAGGGTTAAATTCCTTGCAGCGCCCAGTCGATCGGCGCCTGCCCCCTCGCCTCCAGGAAATTGTTGGCGGCCGAAAAATGCCGGCAGCCGAAAAATCCATTGTGCGCCGAAAGCGGGGACGGGTGCGCTGCCCGCAAAACAAGGTGCCGCCCGGCATCTACGAACGCCCCCTTGCGCTGCGCATAGGCTCCCCACAGCATGAACACCACCGGCTCCGGCCGGGAGTCCAGAAGCCGCACCACGGCATCGGTGAACTGTTCCCACCCCCGCCCGGCATGCGATGCGGGTTTCGCCATTTCCACCGTTAGCACGCTGTTTAGCAAAAGCACGCCCTGTCTTGCCCAGGGCTCCAGAAATCCGTGATTTGCCGGGGCAATTCCCAGGTCGCTGGCCAGTTCCGAATAGATGTTGCGCAGCGACGGCGGTATCGGCACGCCGGGTGGCACGGAAAAGCTCAGCCCGTGCGCCTGCCCTGCACCATGATAGGGATCCTGCCCCAATATTGCCACGCGCACGCTTTCCAGCGGCGTCAGGTCAAGCGCTCGAAACCACTGGCTGCCGGGCGGAAAGATGCGCTTGCCAGCCGCTTTCTCGGCCAGCAGAAACGCCTTCAGCTGCGCCATCGAGGAGGCGGCAAAAACATCAGCAAGCGGCAGCCGCCAGCTTGCATCGAGGCGCACATCCTCGCTCAGGGGAGCGCCGCTGCCGCTATGGCTGCGGCATGAATTGCCGCCGGATCTGGCGCACCCTTGCCCACGAGCCAGCTTCCGCCGACACACAGCACGGCATCCTCTGCCAGCCACCCGGAAGCCGCTTCCGGCGTGATTCCGCCCGTGGGGCAGAAGCGCACCTGATGAAAGGGCGCGGCCAGTGCCCGCAGTGCCGGCAATCCGCCGGAGGCTTCCGCCGGGAAGAATTTGAACCGGTCCAGCCCCAGATCAAGCCCGCGCATGATGTCGGATGCATTGGCAATTCCGGGCAGAAACGGGATTTCGCGGTCACTGGCCGTTCTGGCAAGCGGTTCGGTGAGGCCAGGCGAGACGATGAACTCTGCACCGGCCGCGATGGCCGCATCCATGTCGCGAACGTTCAGCACCGTGCCGGCGCCGACGATGGCACCCGGCACCTGCTTCATCGCGCGAATGACATCCAGCGCAGCGCTTGTGCGCAAGGTGACTTCCAGCACCCGCAACCCCCCCGAAACCAGCGCTTCGGCAATCGCCATGGCATGCGCCGCATCGTGCAAAACGAGAACCGGAATGACCGGGCTTGTGCGCATGATGGTTTCGATGCCGGTCATCGGTCTGCCTCCAGGAAAGCTGCCGCCGCCGCGCCCAGCAGGCCCGGCTCTGGATGGGTGATCCGCCACACCGGAATGCCCGCCATGCGTGCTTCGAAGCGGCCCTTGGCGACGAAGCGGCCATGAAATCCGCTTTCGCCGAGCAGGTGGGCAATCCGCGGCACGATGCCGCCCGCCAGCACCAGCGCGTCGCCGCCCTGTGCCAGCACAAGATCGCCGCAGACGCTGCCGAAACTGAGGCACCAGCGGTCCAATGCCGCCTGCTCTAGGCTGTCCGGCGCGGAAATGGCGGCCGCCCAGAGCGCTGAATCGTCGCCCGGGGTAACCGCCCTGCCTTCGATGGCCGCCAGCGCCGCATAAATGTTGGCAAGGCCCGGACCGGAAACGATGCGTTCAACCGACACCCGGCGATACCGCGCCCGCAGCTGGTTCAGCACCATATCTTCCAGGCTGTCCAGCGGGGCAAAATCCATGTGCCCGCCCTCTGTCGGCACAACGCGGGTGTTGGCGCCGTCGCGCATCAGCAACGCCACACCCAGCCCGGTTCCGGCGCCCACCACGCTGATGGTTCTAGCCTGCGACACCGGCGCGACCGGTCCGGCAACATGCACGAAATCGTTCTCGCCAACGGCCGCAATCGCATGCGCAACGGCGGCGAAGTCGTTGATCAGCATAACCTTTTCTATGCCGAGCCGCTCGCCGATCAATGCCGGGCGGATGACCCAGGGGTTGTTGGTGAGTTTCAGCAGTTCGCCGTCCACCGGCGCGGCAACCGCAACACCAGCCAGCCTTGGCATCGGTGCGCCCAGTCCTGCTGCATAGGCCTCCCAGGCCGTCTGCAGGCTGGCGAATTCGGCAACCTTCAATTTTGCTTCGTGCGTCAGAGTGATCGTGCCATCGTCAGCGCGGGTGGCGATGGCAAAGCGCGCGTGGGTGCCGCCGATGTCGGCTGCGACCGCCTGCATCAAAGGCCGGCTGCTGTGAGCAGCGGGCAGGCGCCTTGCTCTGCCCCGTCTGTTGCTTTGCGAAACAGGGCGAACAACTCGCGTCCCGTGCCGGGTTGCGCAGGCGGCATCGGAACCGGCACGCGGGCGGCAAACTCTGTCTCGTCGCCGAGAAACTCGATCGTTCCGCGCAATGCGCAAAGCCTGATGATGTCACCATCGCGCACTCTGGACAGCGGGCCGCCATCCAGCGCCTCCGGCATCAGGTGGATTGCCGCAGGCACCTTGCCCGATGCCCCCGACATGCGGCCGTCGGTCAGCAGCGCGACTTTGAAACCCTTGTCCTGCAACACCCCCAGTGGCGGCGTCAGTTTGTGCAGTTCCGGCATGCCATTTGCCTTCGGCCCCTGAAAGCGGACCACGACGACCGCGTCGCAGTCCAGTTCACCTGCCTGGAAGGCGGCGTTTACCGACGCCTGGTTGTCGAACACCCGCGCCGGGGCCTCGATGGTTGTGCGCGATGGGTCGACCGCGCTGGTCTTGAATATGCCCCGTCCCAGATTGCCCGCGACCAGCCGCATGCCGCCATCGGCATGGAAGGGGTCGGCCACTGCGCGGAGCATGGAGCGGTCGAGCGATTCGGACGGCGCATCGTGCCACACCAGTTTCTCATCCTCCAGCGCAGGCGTTTTTGCATAGTCGCCAAGGTCGCGGCCGGCCACCGTCAGGATATCGCGGTGCAGCAGCCCGGCATCGAGAAGGGTGGCGATGGTGAACGCCATGCCGCCGGCTGCATGAAAGTGATTCACATCGCCCGGCCCCGACGGGTAGATGTTGGCAATCAGCGGCACCGCGCTCGAAAGCCGATCGAAATCCTCCCAGTCGAAGACGATGCCGGCCGCGCGCGCAATCGCCGGCAAATGGATCGCGTGGTTGGTCGATCCGCCAGTCGCGAGCAGGCCGACCGCCGCGTTGATGATGGCCTTCTCATCGATGCACAGGCCCAGCGGCCGATAATCATCCCCGCGGCTGCCAATCGCCGCCAGCCGATGCACCGCCGCGCGGGTCAATTCCTGCCGCAGTTTCGTGCCGGGGTTGATGAAAGCCGCACCCGGAATGTGCAGGCCCATCACCTCCATCATCATCTGGTTGGAATTGGCGGTGCCATAGAATGTGCAGGTGCCGGGCGAATGGTAGCTTGCCACTTCCGCATCCAGCAACTCCGCCCGGCCCACCTTGCCCTCGGCGGCCAATTGGCGGATGCGCTGCTTTTCCTTGTTGGGCAGCCCGGAAGGCATCGGCCCGGCCGGCACGAGGATTGTCGGCAGATGGCCAAAGCGCAAGCCACCGAGCAGCAGTCCCGGCACGATCTTGTCGCAGATGCCCAGCATCGCCACACCCTCGAACATACTATGGCTCAGCGCGACAGCCGTGGACAGGGCAATCGCATCGCGGCTCCATAGCGACAGTTCCATCGATGGCTGTCCCTGCGTCACCCCATCGCACATCGCCGCGACGCCACCCGCCACCTGCGCCGTCGCGCCGGCCTCGCGGGCGAAAATCTTAATCTGCTCTGGATACCGGCCATAGGGTTGGTGCGCCGACAGCATGTCATTATAGGCCGTCACGATGCCGATATTGAACGCCCGCCCGCCGCGGATCGCCGACTTGTCCGCCTCTGCCGCGGCAAAGCCGTGCGCCAGATTGCTGCAAGACAGAGTCTCGCGCCCCAACCCGGAATCCCGCTCGCTGGCAATCAAGGTCAGATAGCGCGCCCTGCTATCCTTCGACCGCGCGATCACCCGATCGGTCACGGCAGCAAGCGTGCTGTTCAATGCGGGCATTTGCTATTCCTTCTGTTCCGCTTTCAGGGGCACCAATGGATGTCGATCGCCTGGTTGCAGTCGGCAAGAATGCGGCCGATCGGCGTGCGCGAGGAAGCGCCTTCCTCCAGCGCCCGCTCCAGCATTGCCTTCTTGTCGTCGCCGGTGACGGTAATGAGGATGGCCCGCGCCGAGAGAATTGCCGCCTTGGTCAGGCTTACCCGGGCAACCGGCGCTTCCGCCGGCAGTGGATCGGGTGTCACGCCAATGGCGCGGTGTGGCGCGGTGAGCGCCGCTTCCAGATCGGGCCCCGGAAAGATCGACGCCGTATGGCCATCCGTTCCCACGCCCAACCACACCAGATCGGGCGGCCAGTGCAGATCCTGCAACCGCGCATCCGCCGCGCGGCCGGCGGCCACGGTTTCCAGCGTGCCTCCGGTCAGCGGCACCACCCGCGCGCCCAGCGGCAGAAATCGCTCGGCCAGCATGCGCACATTGGACAGCGGATTGTCCACCGCTACCAGCCGATCATCGCTCGGCAATATGGTGACATCGCGCCACTTCAGCTTGGCTTTCCGCAGCAGGTCGAGAGCGGGAAGCGGCGTCTTGCCGCCGGGCAACACCGCAACCGCGTCGCCGCGCGCATCCAGCGCACTTTCGATCACGAACTGCGCGTCGCCGGCAACCGCCACCGCCAACTCTTCCGCCGTTTCATAATCCCACCATTCGGCTTCAATCATTCCAGCTTGCTCCGTCGCGTTCAATGAGGGCAATTGCAGCCGTAGGGCCCCAGGTTCCAGCCGCATAGGGCTTCGGCTCCAGGCCGTGATCCACCCAGCTGCGGCGGATCATGTCGATATAGCCCCATTGCGCCTCCACTTCGTCTCGCCGCACGAAAAGCGTCTGTCGCCCCTCGATGAGATCGAGCAGCAATTGTTCATAGGCGATCCGCCGCCGTGTGTCTGCAAAGGCATCCTTGGCGGCGATGTCCAGCACCACCTGTCGCAGCCGGATGCCGGCGCGATCCAGTCCCGGCACCTTGGAAACCAGCGACAACTGGATATTTTCCTCCGGCTGCAGGCTGATGAGCAACCGGTCCGGCGCCATGCCGCGCACATCTTCGCCGAAAATGGAATGCGGCACCGGTTTCAACGCGATCAGAATTTCCGACTTGCGCGCCGCCAGCCGCTTTCCGGTGCGCAGATAAAAAGGCACGCCCTTCCAGCGCCAATTGTCGACATGCGCCTTTAGCGCCACGAAGGTTTCGGTGGACGATGCCCGCCCAAGCTCGTCGGCATAGCCTTTCACCGACTGGCCATCCACCACTCCCGCCGCATATTGGCCGGTCACACAATGGGCAACGGCAGCCTTGCCGTCGATCGGGCGGAGCGAATCCAGCACCTTCACCTTTTCGTCGCGCACGGCACTGGCCGTGAAATGCGACGGCGGCTCCATCGCGACGAGCGCCAGCAGCTGCAGCATGTGGTTCTGCACCATGTCGCGCAGCGCCCCGGCATTCTCGTAGAAATCGGTGCGGCCCTCAAGGCCCACTGTTTCGGCAACCGTGATCTGCACATGCGCGATCGAATCCGAGCGCCATAATGGCTCGAACAGCACATTGGCAAAGCGCAACGCCAGCAGATTCTGCACCGTCTCCTTGCCGAGATAATGGTCGATGCGGAAAATCTGCTGCTCGCTGAAGGCGGCCGCGACTGCATCGTTGATCCGCATGGAAGACGCGAGATCGGAGCCAAGCGGCTTTTCCAGCCCGATCCGCACATTGGGACCGGTGAGCCCGGCGGACGCCAGCCCCTCGATGGTCGCAGTGAACAGCGAAGGCGCGGTCGAAAGGAAGATCGAGATGGATTGTTCGAGCCCTCCGGCTGCGTCCGCAAGCCGCTGAAATCCCGACTGGTCGGTTGCATCCAGCGCCACATAGAAAAGCTGCTGCAGAAAGGCATCCGCCCGCGGCTGGTCGCCGACCCCGTTGGCCACATGCGGGGCAAGCGCGTCTGCCGCCATGGCGCGAAAGGCGGCGTCATCCAGCGCCGACCGCGCCGTGCCGACGATGCGGACGTCGGCCGCCAGCAGCCCATCGACCGAAAGACCATAGAGCGAGGGCAGCAGCATCCGCCGCGACAGGTCGCCGGTCGCGCCGAAGAGAAGAACAGCCGTCATCAGCCTGCCTTAGCGAGTGAAATGCGGGGAAGCCATGACAGTCCGCCTCAAAGGGCGCGAAACCGGATTGCCTGCCCGCCGCCAGGTGCCAGCGTCACGGTCAGCCTGTCGGCGCTGGTCACCATCCGCTTCGAAATGGCAATGGCAAACCGCGACTCGCCGCGAAAATCGGCGCCCGCACCATCGGCATAGATCTGGGCTTCATAGCGCTTGCCGGGCGCGAGAAACGCGAGCGAAACGTCGAGCGCCCTGCCCTCCTCGTTGGTGATGGCGCCCAGATACCAGTCCTCGCTGTTGCGATCCTTGCGCGCAAAAGCCGCGTGGCTGCCCATTTCGCCCGAAACCAGCCGACTTTCCGACCAATCGGCCGGCACATCCTTGATGAACTGGAAGGCCGCCATGTGCTTTGCGTAATTTTCCG
>JBBRKH010000035.1:0-10510 GCA_038217965.1 Sphingomonadales bacterium
TGGCCCGAGCCGCCTCCGGCGATCACCAGCCTCGCGTTCTGGGGATGCCGATCAATCAGGAAATCCTCGCTGGCCGTGTTTTCCAGCGTGCCGACATAGGTGGCGACGATGGGCCGATCCGCCAGGTCGGGCACGCGTGAGCGCAGGAACTGCCGCGCCCTTTCCGCCATGCCGGCGTCGGCATTCCGGTCACCATCGTCCGGATCCATGTCCACGCCGCGCATCGGCGGTGCGACCTTGAACGCGCCGCCGATAGCCGACGACGTCCACCCCAGGGGATCGACGATGTTCGGGCAATGCTGCCAATGGAAGCGCGTGTCGCCGGTGTCGGTGGCGAAGAAGAACAGCTCGCGGCGGGGGGTGCGCAACAGGGGTCCGATCAGGCCCGGCAACAGGGTCCTGAGCCATGGGCCCAGCGCCAAAACCGTCTGGCCGGCCTGGATCGGCCGGCCATTTGCCAGCGCGCAAGTCCCAGAGGCTCCGTCCATCGCAACCGTTGCGACGTGCAGCTCGCCGCCAGCTGCCTGAAAGGCACGCAGGATGGCCTCGATGGCAGCCCGGGCGGCAAGCACACCGGATAGCGGCTCGTAGAACAGCCGCCCGGCACCCGCCATACGCAACTGCGGCCAGCGTCGCTCGGCTTCGTCGCCACCGAGAATCTCGAAGGGCCTGCCGAGCCGCGCGAAACTGTCGGCCTGCGCCGTCAGGTCCGCAGCATCACCATAACGGAGACTGCCGCAGGGAAACAGCAGCGGCACGCCCCAGTCCGCTTCCCGCTGCAACCACAGATCCCATGCCTCGATGGTCCAGCGCGTGTAGAACTCCCGCGCGCCATAGGCCGCGCGGATGTTGCGCGATTCCCCGCCGCTTGCGGCATGGGCGTGCCCGGGTGGCCTGCTGTCGTAGAGCGACACCTGCAGACCCCTTTCCTGCAGGATGAGCGCCGTCCAGGCGCCGAACGCGCCGGCGCCGACAATGGCGACATCAGGATGGCGCCGGGCTGCCGTCACGCCGGGGCTTCGACGGCTCTTGGAGCGGCAATTGCCGGCTGGCAGAACGGGCGTGGCGGCATCGCAGTATCCGGCACCCGGTGGCCTGCGAAGTCAAGGCGCAGTCGGGCGAACTCGCAGCGCATGTTGCAGCCTCGGTCTGGCCGCCACGTGCATCCTCAGTCAAAGAATGTCGCCAAGGTGACCACCCGCGCAGCCTTTCACGGGGGCCGACGGAAACGCTTTGCATTCGAAGTCGGCAAAAAACTGTCGGTGGTTCGGGAAACGGTCGGAATTGCGCTAAATGCTCCTTGCGCTGGCGGGGCGGCCCGGTAGAATGCGCAGTCAATGAACTCCCATGGCGCGTCTATTCCGCCGCCTGCATGCCGATCGAACAGGAGCCGCCAGCCGTGACACATGATACCCCCTTTGTGCTGCCGGAGCGGCCGCCTGTCACACGCGTGCGGCATGTGCGCACCGCCGATCTGCTGCGCCCTGCCGGCCCCCGCACCCAGCAGCTTTCCGGCTTCGAGGATGATTTCGTCGATATCGTCGACTACATCATCCGCATTACGCATCAGATCTGGGTCGATCGCGGCGTCGGGCGCATCTACGATACCTATGATGCGAACTGCGTCGTCTACTCGACGCTGGGCACCATCCGCTCGGTCGAGGAAGTCGTGGCGGCAACGCTGCAGAGCCTGAGCGGCGCCGCCGAAGGCGAGTCCCACCACTTGAACGTTGCCTGGAGCGGCGACGACAAGGAGGGCTTCTATACCTCGCACCTGGGCTATGCGCGGGGCACGAACACAAGTCCGACGATGTTCGGCCCAGCGACTGGGCGCCCGACCGGGCGCTTCTTCGTGGCCGACTGCGTGAGCCGCGACAATCGGATCCACACGGAATGGCTGATGCGCGACAACGGCGCCGCCGTCCGCCAGATGGGGTTCGATCCGCACGAGGTTGCCCGGCGGCTGGCCACCAATCCGGCCTTGGAAACGCCGGCTGTCGCGGTGCCCGCCCGGCTTGAGGGGCAGGCGGTTCGCCCGCCCTACGATGGGCCGACCGATACGCCCGAGGGCTGGGCTGCCGCCCATTTCGACTTGTGGAACCGTCGCCGGTTCGACCTGCTGACCGAGCAATATGCGCCTGCCGCCATCGGCCATTGGGCCAGCGCTCAGATCGGCCACGGCCGCCGCAACATCCTGGCCCTGATCCTGAGCCTGTTGGCCAGCGTGCCGACGGGAACGATGACCGTCGAGCATGTGTCCTGGTCGGACGAGACCGATGGCGTGATCGTCGCGGTGCGCTGGACCCTTGCCGGATGGACGCGTCCCGGCGGGATGCTGGGGGCCATGCCGGCCTCCCGCCCGCTTTCCATCATGGGATGCAGCCATTTCCGCTTCGGCGGCGGCAGGATCGTGGAGGAATGGACGATCTTCGACGAGATAGGCTCGCTGGTGCAGGTCTACCGCAGCTGACCGCCGCACCGTCCGGGATCGTCCGGCGCGGTGCGCGCGCGGCGCTCGCCTATCTGGTCGCGCTGCAGTTTCTCTACAGCTGGGCGTGGAGCAGCAGCGATGTCCTGCGCCCGCTGTTCCGGCAGCTGTACAGCCTTTCGCTGGCCGAGGCCGGTTCCGCCTATTCGGCGCAGGTCACGGGGGCCCTGGTTGGCGCGCTCTGGATCGGAAAGGTCGAGCATCGGTTGGGACGGCGCAATGCGCTGGCCCTCATCGGCATTGGCTGCGGCCTGGCGATGGCGGCCGGTGCCGCCGTGGACGGGCTGGCGGGACTGATCGCCCAGCGCCTGCTCCTCGGCCTGTTCATGGGGGCGGTCTTTCCTGTCACCATCGGCGTGATCGCCGATCTCTTCCCCGCGTCTCGGCGCGGCCGGCTCGTCAGCTTGATCGACGGGACCTATTTCGCGGCCATCGTGGTGCTGGGATGGGCCGGAGCCGCGCTGATGCAAGCCGACTGGCGCCTGTTGTTCTGGCCGATCGGCCTCGTGTTCATGATGCTGGGAGCCGGGGCACGATTGCTGCCGATTGCGGACCACCATGGCGGACGGCCCGGCAGCGCCCCGCGGCTGGCGGGGCTGTTCGCGCCAGCGCTGCGCCGCCGCACGGCCGCGCTGGCGGCGATGATCGCCGTCAACGCCTGCTCCCATCAGCCTTCTCGGGCTGGACCACCGTCTATCTGGTCGAAGTGGAACGCGTGACAGAGGCAGCAGTGGCCGCGACGTTGACGGCGCAATATTCCGGCGCTGTGCTGGGATGCGCGGCCTGGGGCGTGCTGGTCGACCGGTTTGGGCGCCGGGCGGGCGGCTTCGGCATGGCAGCGTCTGCGCTGTTCTGCCTGTTGTTTTTGGCGGCAGGGCCGCTTGCGCTGAAGCAGCTTGCTGTCTTCGGCTTCGGCCTTTCTTTCGCCGCCGTGGTGACGATTGGTCCCTGGCTCGCGGAGCTTTACCCGCCGGCTCTGCGCGCGCCGGCGACTTCGATCTTCCAGTGGGGCCGGTTCGCCAGCCTCGTCGCGCCGCCGATCAGCGGGGCCCTGGCCGCCATCGTGGGGCTGCCTGCGGTGATGGCCTGCGCCGGAGCGGGCCTCATGCTCTCGGCATGGATCTGGCGCAGGCTGCCGGAGACCGTTCCACGACGGGACCTTGGCGGAGTTCGCTGATGTTTCGCGGGCAAGCCACAGCTGCCTTTGATGCCTGCCTACCCAGGGCACACAGTCGGAAAAGAACAAGCTTTTCCACGATAAGCGCCAGAACGTTTCCAGACAATTCCTGCTGACGCAATAAGTGTTGCATCCGCAGTCTTCGCGGGTTAGCCCTTTGGTCCATGGAAAACATCACTCGCCGCCAGTTGACAACGGTCGGTGCCGCTGGAGCGGCCGCTCTTGTCGCGACCGCTTCGATGCCCGCAACGGCACAGTCGGGTCGGCGTACGACGCCCTTGTCGGGCCATGCTGCGAACAAGAAGTTGGCTTGGGATTTCCTGACCGGCATGGCGGCCGGCAATGAACGCGCGACGCTGGATCGCTACTGCCACCCGGATTGCCGTTTCCAGATCTTTCACCCGTTAAACACGATCGACGGGCTGGACGCCGTCGCCACCCGGTTCTTCGCAACGTTGCGCACATCGTTCCCGAACTACGAGCAGCGGATCGCCTATGTGATCGGGGGCGAATATGAAGGCCGCCAGATGGTCAGCACCTGGGGCCATCTGCAAGGCACGTTCGATGCGCCATGGCTTGGCATTCCGGCGACCAACGGGCTTGTTTTCCTGCGCTTCGGGTTCAATGCCATCGTGAGGGACGGCAAGATTGCCAAGGCCTACATCCTCCTCGATATCGTCGACTTGATGCTGCAGGCGGGGTGGTACCCCTTCCGGCAGATGCCCGGCAGCCCGGCGCAGTGGCCGTTCCCGCCCGCCGATACCGGGGCGACGGCGCTGGGGCATGATCCGGTGCGCGGTGCCGAATCGCTTCGCATCATCCGGGAAATGCAGACCGGTTTGCTGAAGCCGGACGAGATCAAGCGGCTTGCGGGCAAGTACGGCCGGCACAGTCCGCACTGGCATGAAAATATGAACTGGTACGGGCCGGCTGGCATCGGCTCGATGCGCGGCCTGCGATCGTACCGCAATTTCCATGGAGCCCTGTTCCTGCAGGCTTTTCCCGATCGCGGCGGCTGGCCGCGTGTAGCAGGCGGCCCCGAGGACGCCCCCGGCCATTACATCCGGCTGGGGGACGGCCGATTTGCCGTAACCGGGGGATATCCGTCGCTGCGGGGGACACACACAGGTCCCGAGTGGCTGGGGCTGCCCCCCACGGGCAAGGCCCTGACCATGCGGGTGGCCGATTGGTACCGGCTCGATAATGACGACAAAATCTACGACAACTGGGTGATGATAGACATTCCGCACATCGTTCTGCAGATGGGTTTGGATATTTTCAACGACCTGCAATATCTGGTCGATCGTGCAAAGCCGCGCCATCGCAAGGTGGACTGAGGCCCGCTTCTCCACACAAGGGAATGGCAGGTCATGCGGCGGGATTCCGGACCGCCCGGCAGCTTGCCAGGCCGTCCCAGCGAATGCGCAGTCATTGACCGGCTTGCTGCTGGCCCCTGGAACCGCTGCGTTGTTGTCCGCCTACCGGCCATTCTGCGAGGTTGCCCAGCGGCATTCCCCGAGCTCGGGTTCGTCCGGGGATACAATTGACGCAAAACCGAAACATACTGTTGACTGCGTTTGCAATTGTGGCATCCTGCCTGGGTGATTCCAATATGAAGGGGTAGTCGAATGTTCGCAATCCAGGCGAAGAGGCTTCACACCAGAGCCGCCGCGATCACGCCGGTCGTAGTAGCCGCCTTGGCAGTCGGGACGGCAACGCCGCTTCTTGCGCAGCAGGCTGCGGGCTCTGGCCTTGCGCAGCAAGCTGCGGGCTCTGGCCTTGCGCAGCAGGCTGCGGGCACTGGCGAAGCCGTGATGCTCGAGAGCGATATCATCGTGACCGCCCAGCGGCGCGCGGAACGCCTTCAGGATGTCCCGATCTCGATCGTGGCGATCGGCACCGAGGAGCTTGCGCGCCGCAACATCACCGAAGCGTCGCGGCTGGAACAGTCCGTTCCCGGCTTGCAGATCGGCCGCTCGGGCGCCGACCCGCGGCCCGCCATCCGGGGCACCTACACCGAATCCATCCAGGGCAATGCCGACCCGCGGATCGGTTTCTACATCGACGAAGTCTATCAGTCGCGGACGTCGCAGCTCAGCCTGCCCTTCGTCGATCTGGCGCGGGTCGAAGTGCAGAAAGGGCCGCAGGGCACGCTGTACGGCCGAAACAGCTTCGGCGGAAACATCGCGCTCGTCACCAATCTGCCCAGCGACAAGTTCGAAGGCGGCGTGGACCTGCTGGCCGGCAACTACAGCCGTTTCATGGGCACGGCCTACCTCAACATCCCGATTGCCGAAGGCCTCGCGGCACGCTTTGCCGGCGCGTACGAGCAGCGCGACGGATACATCAAGAGCCTGACGAACTCGGACGCCGACTATGACGACAAGGGCACCACCTTCCTTCGCGGCGCCGTGCGCTGGGAGCCGGTCGGCATGGATGGCCGGCTCGAGGTCATCCTGCGCGGCAGCTACTGGAAAGAGGATTCGGCTGGTGGCGGCACGTTCAATGCCAAGGCGATCGGCCAGTTCATCGATCCGGCGCTGGTGACGGCGCCCGGTGGCACGCTGAACATCGGGAACGCCAGCTTCACCTTCCCGCTTGGCTTCAACGGCCGCTCGTTCAGCGGGCAGTTCGTGCCATATTCCACCTTCCGTGACGGCATTCCCGACATCAACGGCGCCGACATCGGCATCCTCATCCCCGGCCCATATTTGGCCTTGAATGATGAGCCATCATTTACCAGGATCGATTCCTACCAGGGCTCGGCGACGATCGGGTTTGATGTGACGGATTCGATCCGGCTGCGATCGATCACTGCCTTCACCGACTACAAGGCATTCCGCGGTGGGGACAATGACGGCACGTCGGCACCATTTGGGGTTGGCTACTTCATCACCGAGAACAAGGCCTTCAGCCAGGAACTTCAGGTTCTCTCGACCGATAGCGACAGCCCGTTCAACTATGTCGTGGGCGCCTTCTACCTGAACGACCGGGTGCCCGACGCCTTCCTGGGCGCCCGGAACCGCACCTACTCGACGCTTGGCGCCGCCGCGGCCGGCCAGGTTCCGCTGTTTTTCGGAAGCAACTTCACGACCTTGCCGAACGTTCCGGGGGCGCTGATCGGCGCGCCGGCCAGCGATTCATTCAATCCGCTCTCGTTCCAGCGCACCCGCACCTTTGCGGGCTATGGCCAGATTTCCTACACCTTCAACGAGCGGCTGACACTTACCGCGGGGCTGCGCTACACGATCGACAACAAGAACTTTCAATCGGCGCTGAACAACCGTTTCGCTCCGGCCGGAACCTTCCTGGTGTTCGAGCCGAACACCGACTTCAACCGCGCGTGCAACGCCTTCACGCCCGCCGACGCAGGCTCCACGGCGCCTGCACAGGTGATCGCAGAAGCGCTCATCACGCGTTGCGGGGAACAGACGTTCCGCTACTTCACCTATCGCGGCGCGGTCGATTACAAGTTGAACGACGATGTGCTGCTGTACGGCAGCTTCTCGACGGGCAAGCATTCCGGCGGGTTCAGCTACAGCGTGATTCCGGGCACCCCCGATGCAGCGCTGCCGCCCTATGGCACCGAAACCATCTATGCCTGGGAGGTGGGCATGAAGGGCACCTTCCTCGACCAGCGGCTGCAACTGAACATCGCCGCCTTCTACAACCTCTACAAGGACCTGCAGGTCCAGACGAGCTTCGCGAACCCCAACGTTCCCAACAGCGTCGTGACAGTCGCCGGCAACGGCGCCCGGACCACGGCGCCCGGGGTGGATGTGGAGCTTGTCGCCCGGCCGATCGACCGCCTGCGCTTCAACCTCGCGGTGAACTGGCTGCACGCGCGCGACGACCCGTTCCCGGTCGCGGTTTCCAACAACGGCGTTTGCGGGATCGTGGCACCGGGCGGAACCTGCACCACCCGGCCGGAGGTGAGCCTCGGTTTCTCCGGCGGCATTTTGCCCAACCCGGTGAGCAACCCTGACCTGTTCATTCCGCTTCTGGGGCCGAACGGCCAGCAGTTGATCATCGGTGGCGTCCCGCAGTTCCAGTCGCTCGGCTACAATGTGAAGTCGCGGGTGCAGAACCAGGCGGACATCTCGCTGAGGATCGGACTTGCCTACGAGATCGATCTCGGCAGTTCGGGCACGCTGACGCCAGAAGTGCAGACCTACTTCAACGGCGGCTACAGCCTGAGCCGCACCCTGGTGAACTTCGATCAGAGGTCGTTCACCAAGACCGAGCTTCGGCTAACCTGGCGCAGCCAGTCGGAACGCTACACCTTGCAGGCTTTCGTCGAGAATCTGGAAAACGAAGCGACCATCGGGCGCGCCACTGTCGCGAGCGGGGGCGGCTTCAGCGGCAGCTTCGCACCGCCGCGCACCTGGGGTGCACGTGCAGCGGTCCGCTTTTGATGCGCGATGCCTGCGGCAGGGGTCCGGATGACCGCTGCCGCAGCCTCCGGTCAGGATAGGCGTGTGGAGTGTTTCCATCATCCGGCACAAGCCCGGCATGCGCCGGCGTTCGAAATGCACAATGGCCGGCTGATCGCTTCGCTGGAGGTTCCCGATCGGGCGCAGGCGATCGCCACCCGATTGGGGCCGATGGCCGCGCCGGCGGATTTCGGCATGGAACCCATCGCAGCTGTCCACAGTGCGGAGTATCTGCAGTTCCTGGCGTCGGGCCATGACGAGTGGCGCGCGGCAGGGCGGCAGGGAGAGGCGCTGCCCTATGTCTGGCCGGTGGTCGGCCGACGGCCGCTGGCGCTTGCGCGGATCGATGCGCGCCTGGGCCGGTTCAGCTTTGACGCGACAACCCCGCTGGGGCCGGACACGTTCGAGTCTGCCTATGCCAGCGCCCAGACTGGGCTGGCGGCAGCGGCCGCCGTAAGGGTGGGTGCGCGTGCGGCTTTCGGGCTGTGCCGACCGCCGGGGCACCATGCCGGCGCCGATTACATGGGTGGCTACTGCTATCTGAACGCCGCGGCCATCGCGGCGCACTGGCTGGGGGTAGCCTATGGCGGGCGCGTTGCCGTCCTCGATATCGACTATCATCACGGGAACGGCACCCAGGACATCTTCTGGCGGCGCGGCGATGTCTTCTTCGCCTCCATCCACGCCGATCCCAGTGGAGACTACCCCTTTTACTGGGGCCACGCCGACGAGCGCGGCGAGGGCGAAGGCAGCGGCACGACGCTGAACCTTCCGCTGCCGCGCGGAACCGGGGCAGATGCCTATCGGCGCGCGCTTGGAGAGGCGCTTGCGGCGATCTCGGATTTTGCGCCCTCGGCCCTAGTCGTCAGCTTCGGGGCCGACACGCATGAAGATGATCCGATTGGCGGTTTCTGCCTGCAAACCCCGGATTTTCGCCGGATCGCCGGGGACATCGCCGCCTGCGGCTGGCCGACTGCGATCCTGATGGAAGGCGGCTACGCGGTCGACCGTCTGGCCGACTCTGTTACCGGCTTCCTCGACGGTTTCGCATGATGCCAGCGGCCGGGCCCGGCTGTTGAGCTTCCGCGAACCGGCCTATTGGCAGGAGCTCTGGCGGGAACGCCGGCCGTTGTTCGCGGCTGCACTGGGCTGCGGTTTCAGCATTTCGCTCAACATGTTCATCGCCAGCGTCTTCGTGCCCGCGATGACCGCCGAATTCGGCTGGACCAGTTCGCAGATCTCGCTGGTCGCGTCTGTCGGTCTGCTCGGCATCCTTTCGTTCCCGTTGGCCGGCCGTCTTGCCGACATGTTCGGCAGCCGACGGGTGATGCTGGCGGGCGTCGTCGCGATCCCGCTGCATTACCTGCTATACAGCCTGCAGACTGGCGATATCTGGCAGTTCTTCGCCATCCAGGCTTCCTGGTCGGTATTTGCCGCGCTCTGGAGCGCCACCGTGCTCGGGCGCGTTGCGGCAGGCCGGCTGACGCTTGCACGCGGCTTCGGCATCGCGCTGCTGCTGTCGGCACCGGCCGTGGTCGGGGCGGTGGCAGCGCCGCTGCTGTCGGGGCTGGTGGAGGCGGAGGGCTGGCGCCACGCCTATCGCGTGCTCGCGCTTGTCGCGCTTGGGGCAGGGCTGCTTGCCGCCTACCTGCTGCCGGCACAGACGGGTCGGCAGGCCGCTGCCGTCGACAGGCGCCCCACCGCGGAGGCCTTGCGCGATATCGCCCGGTCCCGCGCGATGCAGGTTCTCGCGCTGGCGATGCTCCTGTGCAACCTGGGGACGGTGGCGACTGGCCTGCAATTCGCGCCCATGCTGATCGACCGGGGGATAACGCCGGCAAATGTAGGCGGCTATCTGTCCAGCTATGCCATGGGAGTCATCGCCGGGCGGTTCATCGTGGGTCTGTCGCTCGACCGTTTTCCCACCCGCATCGTGGCCGCCGCGGCCATGGGGCTGCCGGCCCTGGGGTTTGCGATGCTGGCGTATATGCCGGGGATCCCCTCGGCGATTCTGGTGGCGGTGCTCCTGCTCGGTATCTCCCAGGGCGCGGAAGGCGATATCGGCGGCTATGTCGGGGCGCGCTATCTTGGCCCGCAGCTGTTCGGCACGGTATTCGGCTTCGTGACAGCAGTAACCAGCCTTGCCGGCTTTGCCGGCGCATTGATTTCCTCGTCCCTTCTGGCAGGGGATTCCGGCTTCGAACCCTTCCTGATCTTTCTGGCCCTGACCACGGCGCTGGGCGCGCTTACCTTCCTTTTGCTGCCGCGCGAATCGGCGAAAACGCGCCCGCTTCAAGATCTTCGTCTGGATCCCCGGCATCGGTAAGCTCACCGCGGTTACCATGCTTCACGAAATGGCCGAGCCCGGAACCCTCGATAACAAACAGGTCGCCAGCCTGGCGCCGCAAGCCG
>JBBRKH010000036.1:0-10451 GCA_038217965.1 Sphingomonadales bacterium
GTTGGAAATGGTGATCGTGCCGCCGGTCATTTCCTGCACCGTCAGCTTGTTGCGCGGCGCGCGCTCCACAAGGCTGGCGCGATCGGCGGCGATCGTTGCCAGATCCTTCAATTCGCAGTCGAAAACGCAAGGGGCGACCAGCGCGCCGGGCAGCGAGATGGCAGCGGCGATATGACAGGCGGCCTGCGGCACGATCGCGCCATCGATTTCGTGCGCATTGAACAGCGGGAAGCGGAGCAGGATGCGGGCAAGCGCGTGGATAACCAGGTCTTCGTAGCCGATTCTGTGGCCGGCAGCTTTCCAGGCGGCGCGGGCGGTGGCGAGAGCTTGCGCGTCGGCGTCGGCGAAGAAGCTTAGCTGGGCGGTGGTCTGGACGGAGTCCAGCATCTTGCGGGCGATGAGGCCGCGGATGCCGGTGAATGCGAGTGCGGCGGTCATCGGGCGGGGGCGGCGTGCGGATTGTGAGGCCGACACCCCTCCGGCCCTGCGGCCATCCTCCCCGTAGAAGGGAGGGTTTTGGTCATTCTATCACCGCGACGGTGTCGCCCTTGTTGACGACCACTTCCGTTTCGACCTGGATGCGCAAGGTGCCGCTGGCGGGAGCCTCCAGCTCCAGCGTGACCTTTTCGACGAGGACTTCGGCGATGAGATCACCCTGCTTCACGCTGGCGCCATCGGCGTAGAGCCAGAGCACGATGGAGCCGGTCCTGTCGTCTTCGTCCCACAAGTCGGCGGGGATTATGACTGGCGTCGTCATGCCATCAGCTTTCGGGCGGCATCGGCAATCCGCCCGGCAAGCGGGAGAATGGCCTGCTCCATCGGACGGGAGAAGGGGATGGGAATATCCGGCATGGTGACGCGGACGGGGGGCTTTTTCAGGATGGAGAGGTCGCGCTCCACAATGGTCGCGAGGATTTCGCCCGAGACGCCGTAGGAGAGATAGTCCTCGTCCGTCACAACCAGTCGGCCGGTCTTGCCGACGGCTTCCATGATGCCGTCGCGATCGAGCGGCACAAGGCTTCTGAGATCGACGACCTGAGCGGAAATGCCGTCTTTCTCCAGCGCGTCGGCCGCCTTCAGGCATTCGTGGACGCTCATGCCAAGGCCGATCAGAGTCACGTCGCTGCCCTCGCGATACACTTTTACCTTGCCGAACGGCACGGTGTAATCCTCGGTCGGCACTTCGCTGAGCGTCGTCTTGATGGGGGTGCCCATCCAGCCGACGCCGGCGGTCGCCTTGTGGGTGAGAAAGATGGTGAAATTTTCGTCGCGAAGCGCGGTGTGGAGCATGCCCTTCGCATCATAGGCGTTGCTGGGATAGACCACCTTGACGCCGGGAATGTGGGCGACGGTTGCGTGCAGGCACTGCGAATGCTGCGCTGCGTTGTTGTAGCCGCCGCCAGTCCCTATCAGCAGCGTCATCGGCACCTTGACCGCGCCGCCGGACATGTAGTGCGTTTTGGAGGCAGTGTTCAGCAGCACATTGTAGCAGACGCCGATGAAGTCGATGTAGGCGAGATCGATGACCGGATGCATGCCCTCCATCGCAGCGCCTGCGGCCATGCCGATGAAGCCGGTTTCGGAAATCGGTGTGCTGATGACCCGCTCCGGGCCGTATTTCGCGCCGAAGCCGTCCATGGTGCCAAAAATACCGCCGAACTTGTAAATGTCTTCGCCGAGGCAGAAGATATCGTCGCGGCGTTCCATTTCCCAATCGAGCGCTTCGCGGCCGGCGCGCGACATGGTGAGAATGCGGCTCATGCCGAAGCTCCTGTCTTTTGTTGGTCGGAAGCTTCGCTCCCTCCTGCCAAGACATGGTCGGAAGCTTCGCTCCCTCCTGCGAAGACATGGTCGAATGCTTCGGATGCGTCCGGATAGGGCGAATCCTTGGCGAACTGCATTGCCTCTGCCATGCGCGCCTTGCCGGCGGCTTCGATGGCGTCTGCGTCCGCTTCGGAAAGCACACCGTCGCGGATGAGTTTGGCGCGATACAGCGGGATCGGGTCCACCTGCTTCATCTGTTCCGGGATATAGCCTTGCTGGTCGCCCATGAAGTGGCCGGCGAGCCGCGCCGTCTTCAATTCCAGCACGGTGCCGCCCAGCCCTGCCCGGGCGCGCTCCACGGCGCGCACGGCGGCCTCGTAGATGTCGTCGGGATCGTTGCTCACCACATATTCGCCGACCATGCCATAGCCGGCCGCGCGGTCCGAATTGCGCTCGACGGCGGTCGATTCGCTCTTGGACGTGGACACGCCCCACTCATTGTCCTGTATCACCACGATGAAGGGCAGCTTCATCACGCCAACGAGGTTCAGCGTTTCGTGGAACGCGCCCTGGTTGGCGGCGCCCTCGCCGATGAAGGCAAGCGCGACGCCGGGCTTTTTCTGCAGGCGCCGCGCCAGCGCCATGCCGGCAGCGGGCGCCATGCCTTCCGCGATAATCCCGCTGGAAGCAAAGTTCACCGCCGGATCGTAGATGTGCATGTGGCCGCCCTTGCCCTGGCTGAGCCCGGTCTTTTTCCCAAGCAGCTCGGCGGCCATGCGATCGAGGTCCACACCGCGACAGACGGCGACGTGGTGCGGGCGGTGGTCGGCGGTCAGCATGTCGTCTGCCGACAGCGCGCCGCAGACCCCGGCACCCACTGGCTCGGCGCCATTGGAACAGTGCAGCTCGCCCGGCAGCGGCCCGGCGCCGAAGCTGAAGATGGGCAGCTTGCCCTCCCAGTAGAGGGCGATCATCGCGTCGTCGAAGGCGCGACTCAGCACCATCTTTTCGTAGAAGGAGCGTCTGAGCTCCGCTGTCAGTGGCATGGTGATCGCTCCCCGCTTGGTTGCAACCGTGATAGCGTAGACTTTGGCAATGCCTAGACTGGCGCTAGTATCAGCGGGCTTCGGCGAAAGGGATGGCAATGGGCAGTATCGACCCGCAATTCGCAGCGCAGATCGCCAAGGCGCGCGAGCGGGCCTCTGGAATCGATCTGCGCGATCTGGCCGCCAGGTCGCAGGATGCGTCGGTAGCCGATCTGGCGTCGAAGAAGGCGCTGGCGGACAAGCTCGCGTTTCTGAAGCGCACGGAAACACCGGCAACCGCTGTGCGCATCTACGAGCGCGTGCTGGCCGGCAACGAGCTGCAGCCGGTGAACTATCTGGAGCGCGGCGCGAGCATGGCCCGCGCGGTGTGCCGCATTGCCATGCACGATGCGCTGGGCCGCGCGCAGGGGCACGGCACCGGCTTCATGGTGGCGCCGGGGCTGATGCTGACCAACAACCATGTGCTGCCAGAAGCTGGCTGGGCGGCGCGATCCTTCGCCGAATTCGATTTCGCGCTGGACGCCCAGGATCGGCCGCTGCCGGTGAAGCCGTTCGAGCTCGATCCGGATGCCTTCTTCCTGACCGACGCGCCGCTCGATTTCTCGCTGGTGGCGGTGCGCCCCGAAGGCCGTGGCGGCGAGCCGCTGGCGGCGTTCGGGTATCTGCCGCTCATCGCCCAGGTGGGCAAGGTGGTGGAAGGCGAATGGCTCACCATCGTGCAACACCCCAATGCGGAAGCCAAGAAGCTGTGCGTGCGGGAAAACCGGCTGCTCGACCGCACCGACGATGTGCTGTGGTATT
The DNA here is from genome assembly GCA_038217965.1 of Sphingomonadales bacterium. Lineage (GTDB taxonomy): Bacteria > Pseudomonadota > Alphaproteobacteria > Sphingomonadales > Sphingomonadaceae > Sandaracinobacteroides. The sequence goes on from JBBRKH010000036.1 coordinate 3,612, forward strand.
CCACCGACACGATGGGCGGCTCGTCCGGCTCGCCGGTGTTCAACAACGACTGGCAGGTGGTTGCGCTGCACCATTCCGGCGTTCCGGAAACCAACTCGGACGGCGCCATCATCACCATGCGGAACACGGTTTTCGACGCGGAAGTGGACAGCGAAACCGACATCAAGTGGATCGCCAACGAAGGCATTCGCGTGTCCCGCATCATCGCCACTCTGAAGGAACGCGCCAGCACGCATCCGCTGCTGCAGGCGCTGCTGGCGGCCACGCCGCAATCGGTTGCACCCCCGGTCACGCTGCGCCCCTCGGTGACCACCGAATCGAGCAGCACGCAGCGCCTGCTGATCACGGTGGAGGTGGGCGACGACCGCAGCCTGAAGGTGCTGGGCGGGATTGCAGCGCCACCGGCGCCCGCCGTTCCGGAAGATGCGAGCTTCGACGCACCGTTCGATGCCGACTACGCATCGCGCAAAGGCTTCAACCCGGCCTTTCTGGGCGCGAAGATCAAGCTGCACCTGCCGGCGCTGGGGGCCAACGCGAAACAGGCGGCACCGCTCATCGCCAATGCCGCCAAAGCCGAGCTGCGCTATCATGGCTACAGCGTGGTGATGCACGCCAGGCGGCGGCTGGCGCTATATTCGGCCGCCAACATCGATTTTGCCGGCCGTTTCTCGCTCAGCCGTCCAGCCGACACCTGGCGCACCGATCCGCGCATTGCAGCCGATCACCAGCTCGGCGAATTCTATTATCGGCGCAACCAGTTCGATCGCGGCCACCTGACCCGCCGCGAAGATATGGAATATGGCAAAACCCGGCTGGTCGCGCTGCAATGGGCGGCGGACACCTGCCATTTCACCAACGCCGCGCCGCAGCACAGCCGCTTCAACCAGAGCCGCGACACCTGGCAGGGGCTGGAGCGGCATCTGCTTGAAGATGCCATCGACCGGGCCGATTTCCGCGCCAGCGTGATCACCGGGCCAGTGCTGGCGGCCGACGATCCGGTCTGGGAGAAGTTTCCGGCGATTCCCTATCCGGTGCGCTACTGGAAGGTTGCCGCTGCGCTGACGGCCGACGGCAGATTGTTTGCCACCGCTTTCCTGCTGGACCAGACGGTGGCCATCAGGCGATTCGGTATCGAGGCACTCGATGTGCCGTTCGGGGCTTTCAAGACATTCCAGCTGAAGATTTCGGAAATCGAGCGGCTGACCGGACTGGGCTTTGCAGCCACGGTGAATGGCAAGAAGCAGCCATTGTCTGCCTTCGATCCGCTGGCAAAGCCGGGCGCCGAGGCCAGCCGCAAGGTGCGCGCCGGCGAAGCGTTCATGGCACTGGAGGCGGTTGGCGAAGCTGCAACCGAGGGATGGCTGCCGATCCTGGGGAGCGGCGGGATCATCGGGCCCGGAGACATCTGAACAGCACCGGGCCGCACCCTCGACGGCCGCGTCACGCTCGCCTATCGGCTGCAGCCATGGGCACGGAATCGTTCGATCTTCTCATCATCGGCGGCGGCATAAACGGCGCCGGCATCGCCCGCGACGCGGCCGGGCGCGGCCTGCGGGTGGCGCTGGTGGAGGCGGGCGACCTTGGCGGCGGCACATCGTCGGCTTCCACAAAGCTGCTGCACGGCGGACTGCGCTATCTGGAATTCTATGCCTTCGGGCTGGTCCGCAAAGCCTTGCGGGAGCGCGAGGTGATGCTGGCAATGGCCCCGCACATCGCCTGGCCGCTGCCCTTCCTGCTGCCGGTCGAGCCGCACCAGCGGCCGGCCTGGATGATCCGCGCCGGGCTTTTCCTGTATGATATGCTGGCCCGCCGACGAGAGGTGCCCGGCGCATCCACGATTGCCCTGCAGCACGATGCCGCCGGGCCGGCGTTTCGGCCAGGCCTGAAAAAGGCCTTCCGCTTTTGGGACGGCTGGGTGGATGATGCCCGGCTGGTGGTGGTGAACGCACGCGATGCCGCGGCGCGCGGCGCCACCATCATCACCCGCGATGCCGTGACGGCCGCGCAGCGCGACAGCGACGGCTGGGTGCTGACCACCGCCAGTGGGCGCTCGCTGGCGGCCAGGCGTGTCGTCAACTGTGCGGGGCCCTGGGCAGAGCGGGTGGCGTGCGACATACTGGGGATGAACGATGCCCCCGGCCTGCGGCTGGTGCAGGGCAGCCATATCGTGACCCGGCGGGTGAACCGCACGGCGGACGCCTGGATGCTGCAGCAGCCAGACGGGCGAATTGTCTTCGTGATCCCCTATGAACGCGATTTCTCGCTGATCGGCACCACCGAAACGCCGGTGGACGACCCGGCCGCGCGCAGCGTGACGGCCGACGAGGAGGCCTATCTGCTGGCGGCGGTGAACCGCAGCCTGGCCAAGCCGCTGTCGCCGGCGGATATCGTGCACCGCTTTGCCGGGGTGCGACCGCTGGTGCTGGAGGAGGGAAAGAGCGCGCGGGAAACCACGCGAGACTGGAAACTGGCCATGCATCCGGGCCAGGCGGCGATGACGGTGATCGGCGGCAAGATCACCACCTACCGCGTGCTGGCGGAAGCGGTGCTTGCAGCTCTTTTCCCGGAAACGAAGCCTTGGACGGCAGCGGAACCGCTGCCCGGCGGGGCCATTCCGCGCCATCCCGGCAGAACGGCACAGGCGGATTTCGATGCCTGGCTGGCGTTGCTGAAGGCGCGCTTCGCCGATTATGACCCCGGCATCGTCCATCGGCTGGCGCGGCTGTATGGCAGCGAAACGGAGGCTCTGCTGCAGGCAGGGCTGGGGGAAAATCTGGGCGGCGTGTTCGAGGCCGAAATCGCGCACATGGTGCAGCGGGAATGGGCAACCACGGCAGACGATGTGCTGTGGCGCCGCAGCAAGCTGGGGCTGCATCTTGATGACGCAGCGAGGGCAAGGGTGACCGAAGCAGTCGCTCGGCTGAGTGGCGTCAAGATACCCGCCTAGCGCAGTGCCACCTCGCTTCGAAGCCGCGCGTCGCGCCGCTGGAGGCCGGTGGCGATCGCCGCGTTTCAGCTCTTCAGCGCGCAGGTTTTGATCGTTTGTGCGGCCGCGGCGTCTGCCAGCTTTTCGGCCGGCACCTGTTGCAGCAACGCGGTTTCGCCCGTTTCCCACCAGATGAGTGCCATGCCGGCCTCCAGCCCCTGCGGCGTGGCGTAGCGGGCGCCCGAGGCGGCCACAGTCTGCGCCATGACAAAGCTCTGGCCTTGCACGATAAGGGCGACGTCGGGATTGCCGGCGGCATCGGTGCCGTGGACTGCGGTGATCGGCAGATCCTTTTCACAGGTGTATGCAAGCGATTTCGTCGCCGTTGCCTTGCTGGGAACGACGGTCGGCAGACCCGATGCGGCATCCGCTGCCGCGTTGCCGTCCGGCGCATCGGTCTGCGACGGGGCCGGCGCGTCGCGGCGCCCGCAGCCGGACACCAGCAGGGCAACCATCACCAATGCGACGGACGCGCCCCTCACGAAGCCAGCGCCGCTTCGATGGCGCGCTTCATTTCCGGGCTTTCGGGCGTCACTTTAGAGCCGAAACCGGCGATCAGTTTGCCGTCCTTGCCGACGAGAAATTTGTGAAAATTCCATTTCGGCTCGTTTTCAGCCGCCAGACCTGCCTTGGCCCAGCGATAGAAGGGCGCGGCATTGGCTCCCTTCACGACGGACTTCTCGGTCATCGGAAAATTGATGCCGAACCGGGTTTCGCAGAACTCCTTGATCTCGGCGTTGCTGCCATATTCCTGGCCCTGAAAATCGCCCGATGGCACACCGATGACGGTGAAGCCCTTCTTCGCATAGCTGTTTTGCAGCGATTGCAGGCCCTCGTATTGCGGAGTGAAGCCGCACATGCTGGCCGTGTTGACGACGAGCATCACCTTGCCCTTGAACTGGCTGAGCGGCAGCGGCTTGCCATCGATGCGGGTCATCGCGAAATCGTGCGCGCTCGCTGTCTTCGGGGTCTGCGCTGTGGCCGGGGCGAAGCTGGCCGCCACTGCGCCGGTCGCCAATATTCCAGCGAGCGTCATCTTCCATTCGCGCATGCCAATCTCCCATCTGCAATCCCTGTCACGCACCGCAGATAGGGCACTGCGCCGCAGGCGTCTACCGCGCGCTTTGCCACGCGGACTTGTGAAAGCGGCGTCGCCGGCGCTAAGCAGGCGGCCATGAAGAACCGCACCGGGCAGGACAGGAGCATCACCCAGGGCTGGCGTCCGGCAACGATAGCCGTGCGCGGCGGCACGGCGCGATCGGATTTCGGCGAGACGAGCGAGGCGATCTTCCTGTCGTCGGGATTCTGCTATGACAATGCCGAGGAAGCCGCTGCCCGCTTTCGCGGCGAGCGGGAGGGGATGACCTATTCGCGGCTGCAGAATCCGACCGTGCAGATGCTGGAAGAGCGATTGGCACTGCTGGAAGGCGCGGAGGCCTGCCGGGCATCCGCTTCCGGCATGGCGGCGATGACGGCGGCCTTGATGGCGACGCTTTCGGCTGGCGACCACCTTGTGGCCGGCCGCGCCCTGTTCGGCTCGTGCCGGGTGCTGGTGGACACCATCCTGCCGCGTTTCGGGATCGAGACAACAACGGTCGACGGTCGGGACACCGACGCATTCCGCAAGGCGCTCAGGCCGAACACCAGGGCTTTCTTTGTGGAAACGCCGGCCAACCCGACGCTTGATCTGGTGGATATCCGCGCGGTTGCCGACATTGCACACGATGCTGGCGCGCTGGTGATCGTGGACAATGCCTTTGCCTCGCCCATCGTGCAGCGGCCGCTGGAATTCGGCGCCGATATCGTCGCCTATTCGGCCACCAAGCTGCTGGACGGGCAGGGCCGGGTGCTGGCCGGCGCTGTGCTAGGTCCGGAGACATGGATGAACGACCAGTATCTCGCGTTCACCCGCCACACCGGGCCGGTGCTGTCGGCGTTCAACGCCTGGGTGGTGCTGAAAAGCCTTGAGACGCTGGATTTGCGGGTGCGCCGGGCCTGCGAGAATGCAGCTAAGGTGGCAGCATTTCTGCAGGCGCGGGTGCCGGGCCTGCTGTATCCCGGGCTTTCCTCGCATCCGCAGTTTGCGCTGGCGCAGGCGCAGATGCGCGCCGGCGGCACGATCATGGCGCTGTTCCTGGACGGCGGGCGGGCACAGGCGCATGCGCTGCTGGATGGGCTGGCGCTGATCGACATTTCCAACAATGTGGGCGATTCGCGCACGCTCGCCACGCACCCGGCCTCCACCACCCATGCCAGCGTGCCAGCCGCGGTGCGCGCCGAAATGGGCATCACCGAGGGCATGATCCGGCTATCGGTGGGGCTGGAGGATAGCGACGACCTCATCGAGGATATCGACCAGGCTCTGGAAGCGGCGGGACTGTGAAAATGGGCATCTTCTTCGGATACGCCGAGACAACCGACGGCGTTACCGTGCGCGTGCAGCCGCATTATTCCGAAGACGACAGCGACCCGCAGGAAAATCACTGGCTGTGGCATTATCATGTGCGTGTGGAAAACGCCGGGCGCCAGACGGTGCAGTTGATCGACCGGCACTGGATCATCACCGACGCGCGCGGCCGCCGGCAGGAGGTGAAAGGCGATGGCGTCGTTGGCGTGCAGCCAATCATCGAGCCGGGGCAGAGCTATGATTATGTGTCGGCCTGCCCGCTGGAAACGGCATCGGGCATGATGCAGGGCAGCTTTGGCATGGTGCTGGCAGACGGGCGCCGCTTTGCCGCGGCCATTCCGCAGTTCGATCTGCTGTCGCCGGCGTCGCGCCGCCACGCCAACTGACATGCGCCGCTCGCTGCTGCCGCTGAACGCGCTGCGGGTGTTCGATGCGGCCGCCCGCACGCTTTCCTTCACCCGCGCCGCCGATGAGCTGGCGGTGACGCCGGCCGCAGTCGGCCAGCAGATCCGCGCACTGGAGGAAACGCTGGGCGTGGTGCTGTTCCGCCGCACCGCGCGCGGGCTGGAGCTGACACCCGAGGCGGCGGCCGCGATCCCGGCGCTGCGCACCGGGTTTTCGGCGTTTGAGGAAACCATCGAGGCGTTGCGTGCGGGCCAGGCGGCAACGCGGATCAATCTGGCGGCCGCGCGGGGTGCCATACGGCACTGGCTGCTGCCCCGGCTGGGCGGCTGGCTGGAGGCCAATCCACACGCCACGGTGCAGCTGATGGTGCTGGATGCACCCGCCGATTTTGCCCAGGCAAACCATGATCTGGCGCTGAGCTTCGGGCCGCCGCCAGACGCCGAGGGGGTGCACGGCAGGCCGTTGGGCGAGGAATGGCTGGTGAACGTGGCAAGGCCCGACGCGCCGCAGCGCAGGATTGGCTGGCATGCCGCGTCGGATGCCGAGCTGAAGGTGGCGGACGCCGGACTGGCGCTGGATTTTGCGCTGGCCGGCTGGGGCGAGGCGCAGGTGCCGCTGACTCTGGCGGCCGCATCGCTGGCCGCTGGCCTGCTTGCCGAGCGCAGCGAGCGGCAGCCGAGCGCCGACAGCTACTGGCTGTGCGCGCCGGCGCCGCAGTGGAAATCCGCCAAGGTGAAAGCGTTGGTGGAGGCATTGCTGGCCTGACGGTTCAATAGCTCCGCTTTGCCAGGTCGCTCGCCAGAATATGAGTGTAGGCCATCTGCCCTTCTTCCTTCGCTCGCGCCAGAATGACACCGGACAGGCACCATACAATGCCAGTCGCAGGGGGCATCCACCGCACCCGTTCAATCCGGCGGTTTCTCGCAGTTTTTCAGTGGCATGAGTCCCCGATGGAACCGGTTGAAAAAGAGGAAGCTGGCGGAGTCGGAGGGATTCGAACCGATCAAATTTCTTCTGCTGAATCAATTAGTTTACACATCCA
>JBBRKH010000037.1:0-10334 GCA_038217965.1 Sphingomonadales bacterium
GCGGAGAGCGCGTCGCGGCTTTGATCAACATAGCCCAGATGCACGGTTTCGCCGATCTTGATGCTGCCGGTGTCGGGCTGTTCCTGGCCGGTGATCATGCGAAACAGCGTGGTTTTGCCGGCGCCGTTGGGGCCGATGACACCGACGATTCCGCCGGGCGGCAGCAGGAACGAGAGATTTTCGAACAGCAGCTTGTCGCCGTAGGCCTTGGAGAGAGTGTGCGCTTCGATGACCGTGCTGCCGAGGCGTTCCGGCACGCGGATCTGGATTTCGCGTTCGCCGGTGCGGCGCGCGTCCTGCTTCGCCACCAGCTCGTCGAACGCCTTGATGCGGGCCTTGGATTTGGATTGACGCGCCTTCGGGCTGCTGCGGATCCACTCCAGCTCCTGGGTGATCGCCTTCGAGCGGCTGTCGCCTTCGCGGTCTTCCTGCGCCATGCGCTTGGCCTTGGCTTCCAGCCAGTTGGAATAATTGCCTTCGAACGGAATGCTCTGCCCGAAATACAGCTCCAGCACCCAGTTCACCACATTGTCCAGGAAGTAGCGATCGTGGGTGACGAGGATGACGTTGCCCCTGTATTCCTTCAGGTGGGTTTCCAGCCAGGCGACGGATTCGGCATCGAGGTGGTTGGTCGGCTCATCGAGCAGCAGGATATCGGGCTTTTCCAGCAGCAGGCGGCAGAGCGCGACGCGGCGCTTTTCGCCGCCGGACAGGCTTTCCACGCCCCAGTCGCCGGGCGGGCAGCGCAGCGCGTCCATTGCGATCTCCAGCTGGTTGTCCAGCGTCCAGCCGTCCACCGCATCGATCTTTTCCTGCAGCTCGCCCATTTCCGCCATCAGCGCATCGAAATCGGTACTATCCTGCGGCTCGGCCATTTCGGCCGATATGGCGTTGAAGCGGTCCATCATGTCGGCCGTCGCGCGGACGCCCTCCATGACATTTTCCTTGACCGTTTTGGCGGCATCCAGCTGCGGCTCCTGCGCCAGATAGCCGACGCGCAAGCCCTCGGCCGCCCAGGCCTCGCCGGAGAAATCCTTGTCGATGCCGCCCATGATCTTCATCAGCGTGGATTTGCCGGAGCCGTTGGCACCGATGATGGCGATCTTGGCGCTGGGCAGGAACTGCAGGTGAATGTTGTTGAGGATCGGCTTGGCAACGCCGGGAAAGGTCTTGGTGAGACCCTTCATCACATAGGAATATTGAACGGCCACGGGGGAAGCTTTCGGACAGACGTGCGGGATGCCCGCCCGCCATAGCGGACGGTTCCCGGCGGCTCAACCACCGCCTGCCGCTATTGCGGCAAAGGTAGCATTCTCCGGTTGCGTCGCGCTGCCATGCCCGTGGCGCCGAAGCCGATGATGAGCATGGCCCAGGTGGCAGGCTCCGGGATTGCGGCCTGCAGCCGATAGAGGCCGGTGTTTCCAGGCAGGGTGAACCAGATGACGTCGGAGCTGCCGAAGTAGGGGCCGATGCCGTCGTAGGTTGCGGTCTGGTCGATGTAGAAATCGAAGCGCGGGTCCGGATGGTAGAGGAAGATTTCGCCGCCATCGAAGAAGGTGAGACCCAAACTGCCGATCATGTCGCCGGTGTAGGTGAAGGTGGCGATCAGCTGGCCGGCGAGGTTGAATGCCTGATCATCGATTTCGAAGCGGTTGTCGCCGAGGACGAGATCAATGTCTGTTCCGCGCGGCACAAGGCCGGGGAGCAGGTCGGCGGAATTTTCCTGCCGGAGGCGAAAGAGCGAGAGACTGGTGGGGGTTCCGATGGTGACATTGGTAGCCAAGTTGGCATTGTCGGACAGCAGTTCGGAGCCCGGGAGTTCCGGCAGGCCGGCGGCGGGGAAGGCGAATTCGAACGAGAAGATGGCGGCGGTGGCTGGCGCTGAGACGGCCAGCGTGAGGGCGGCGATTATGGTCGGCAGGTGTTTGGTGCGCATGATGGTTTCCCTTTGGTGCGCCGGAACCGGAGGCCCAACTCCGCCCGACTCGGTTAACCATAGCTAGCAGAGCACAGAATGTCCGCAAGGGCTTTAAAAGTGACACAAAATGGCCGGGCACGGCGGCCGTTGCCCTAACCTATCGCGCCGGGCAAGCGGCCTCGAAGGCAACCGGGATGGTCGCCGTCGAGGCGTTGTCGGCGGTGGTGAGGCGGACCAGGCGGCATTCGTGGGCGAGGCAGTCCTGCCGTGTGGGGTCTTCGGCGGCGGGCGTGCGGCCGCCGGAGATGCGCAGATGTTCGATCGTTTGCGCGGCTCCCTCGTTTCGATGCGCATCTGGCCTGGCTGGCGGCAGCGGGTGACGGGGCCGACAGTCTCCCGCAATTGCAAGGTGCGTATTCTGGCGCAATCCGAAGCGCTTTGGAAGGCAGTTGTTGTGGCAAATTGATGACTGCCCGGCTAGAGTGGGGAATGACCGACACGATTGATCCGCCGCTGCCGCCCGATGCCGTTCCGCCTGCCGCTTCCGGGGGGGATATTGCCCCCATCGGCCTCGTGGAAGAGATGCGCTCTTCCTACCTTGATTACGCCATGTCGGTGATCGTGGCGCGGGCGCTGCCGGATGTGCGGGACGGGCTGAAGCCGGTGCACCGGCGCATTTTGTTCTCGGCCCACGAAAGCGGCTTCGGATCGGGCAAGCCGTATCGCAAATCGGCGCGGATCGTCGGCGAGGTGATGGGGAAATATCATCCGCACGGCGACAGCGCGATTTACGACGCGCTGGCGCGGATGGTGCAGGACTGGTCTTTGCGGCTGCCGCTGATCGACGGACAGGGCAATTTCGGATCGATGGACCCCGATCCACCGGCCGCCATGCGATACACCGAGGCGCGGCTGGCAAAATCGGCGGAGAGCCTGCTGGACGACCTGGACAAGGACACGGTCGACTTCGTCGCCAATTATGACGGGCAGGAGCAAGAGCCGACAGTGCTTCCGGCGCGCTTCCCGAACCTGCTGGTGAACGGCGCCGGCGGGATTGCGGTGGGCATGGCGACCAATATCGCGCCGCACAATCTGGGCGAGGTGATCGATGCGTGCTTTGCCTATCTGGACGACCGTGGCATTTCCGCCGAAGGGCTGATGCAGCATGTGCCGGCGCCGGATTTCCCGAGCGGCGCGCTGATCTTGCGGACGCACGGCATTGCAAGTGCGATGACCACCGGACGCGGCAGCATCATGCAGCGCAGCCGCCATGTCATCGAGGAGAAGCGCGGTGGTGGCAACCAGATCGTGCTGACCGAGATACCCTACCAGGTCGGCAAGGCGGGGCTGGTCGAGAAGATTGCCGACGCGGTGAAGGACAAGCGCATCGAGGGCGTGTCCGACCTGCGGGACGAAAGCAACCGCGAGGGTGTCCGCATCGTCATGGAGCTGAAGCGCGACGCGGTGCCCGAGGTCGTGCTGAACCAGATCTGGCGCTATACGCCGGCGCAATCGTCATTTTCGGTCAACATGCTCGCGCTTCGGGGAGGCCGGCCCGAGCAGATGCATCTGCGCGATGTGATCGAGGCGTTCATTGCCTTCCGCGAGGAGGTGATCGGACGGCGCTCGCGATATCTTTTGAACAAGGCCCGGGAGCGGGCGCACCTGCTGCTGGGGCTGGTGATTGCCGTTTCCAATCTGGATGAAGTGGTGGTGATCATCCGCAGCGCTTCGACGCCGGCCGAGGCGCGCGAGGCGCTGCTGGCGCGGGTGTGGCCGGTGGCGGAGATTGCGCCCTATCTGAAGCTGGTGGACGATATCGACGCGGTGGACGCAGCGGTGGAGACGGCCGACGATTACCGCATGAGCGAACTGCAGGTGCGGGCGATCCTGGCGCTCAGGTTGCAGAGCCTGACGGCGCTGGGGCGCGACGAGATCGGCGCGGAATTGAAGACGCTGGCGGAGACGATATCCGAGCTGCTGGCGATCCTGGGCAGCCGGGCGCGGCTGGAAGAAGTGATGCGTGCCGAACTGCTCAGTGTTCGCGAGCAGTTTGCGACGCCCCGCCGATCGGAAATCGTGCAGGCCGACGATGTGGACGACGAGGACCTGATTGCGCGGGAAGACATGGTCGTCACCGTTACGCATTCCGGATGGATCAAGCGGGTGAGCCTGGACAGCTATCGCGCGCAGAAGCGCGGCGGCAAGGGCCGGCAGGGGATGGCGACCAAGGAAGAGGATGTCATCACCGACCTGTTCGTGGCACTGACGCATGCGCCGGTGCTGTTCTTCTCCACCTTCGGCAAGGTGTATCGGCTGAAGGTGTGGAAGCTGCCGGAAGGGACGCCGCAATCCAAGGGGCGCGCGATGGCCAATCTGCTGCCGCTGGAGCCGGGGGAGACGATTGCGACGGTGCTGCCGCTGCCCGAGGACGAGGCGGAATGGGGACAGATGCATGTGATGTTTGCGACCGCGTGCGGGATCGTCAGGCGCAACAGCATGGATGCGTTTGCCAATGTGCCTTCGAATGGCAAGATAGCGATGCGGTTTGACGAAGGCTCGGACGACCGGCTGATCGGGGTGGCGCTGTGCCACGAGAGCGAGGATATTCTGCTGGCGGCACGATCGGGCAAGGCGATACGCTTTCAGGCAACCGATGTGCGCGAGTTTCAGTCCCGCACCGCAACCGGCGTGCGCGGGATGGAGCTGAAGCCGGACGACGAGGTGATATCGCTTTCGGTGCTGCGGCGGGTGGGGACGACGACGGAGGAGCGCGAGGCCTATCTGAAATCGGCGAATTGGAAGGCCGATCCGGCGCCGCTGGAGGGCTTGAGCCCGGAGCGGTTTGCGCACCTTTCGGAGCGCGAGCAGTTCATCCTGACCATCACCGCCAACGGCTATGGCAAAAGATCGTCGGCCTATGAGTATCGCCGCATCAACCGCGGCGGGCAGGGCATCATCAACATCGACACCTCCGAGCGAAACGGGCGGGTGGTGGCGAGTTTCCCGGTGGAGCCAACCGAGCAGCTGATGCTGGTGACGGACCAGGGCAAGCTCATTCGCACGCCGGTGGCCCACATCCGCATCATGGGGCGCGGCACGCAGGGAGTGACGCTGTTCCGGGTGGCCGACGGCGAGCATGTGGTATCTGCCGCGCGCATCCGCGACAGCGACGAGGACGGCGATGCGGACGCGGACGCCCCGGATGCCCCGGACGCCCCAGACCTCCCGGGCGATTCGGGCGCCCCGGGCGATTCGGTGTGATCGTTCTCGGCATCGAATCCTCTTGCGACGAAACGGCGGTTGCCATTGTGTCTGCCGACCGGACCATACTGGCGCAGCGGATTGCATCGCAGGAGGCGGAGCACCGGCCTTATGGCGGGGTGGTGCCGGAGCTGGCGGCGCGGGCGCATGTGGAGCGGTTGACGCCGATGGTGGCCGCGGTGCTGGCGGATGCGGGGGTTTTGCTGGAGGATGTGGATGCCATCGCCGCGACTGCGGGCCCCGGGCTGATCGGCGGGGTGATGGTGGGGCTGATGACGGGGAAGGCGCTGGCCTATGCGGCGGGCAAGCCGCTCGTGGCGGTCAACCATCTGGAGGGGCATGCGCTGTCGCCCCGGCTGGTCGATGCGGGGCTGCAATTTCCCTATCTGCTGTTGCTGGTGTCGGGCGGGCATTGTCAGCTGATTGCGGTGGACGCGGTGGGACAATACCGGCGGCTGGCGACGACCATCGACGATGCGGCGGGCGAAGCGTTCGACAAGGTGGCGAAAATGCTGGGGCTGGGTTTTCCCGGTGGCCCGGCGGTGGAACGGGCCGCACGCAACGGCGATGCGCGCAGCGTTCCGCTGCCACGCCCGCTGGTCGGCTCCGACGAGCCGCATTTCAGCTTTTCCGGGCTGAAGACCGCGGTGTTGCGGGCGGTGCAGAGCGGACGTCATGCAACCGACGATACGGCTGCCAGCTTTCAGGCAGCGGTGACGGATTGCCTGGCCGACCGCACGGCGATTGCGCTCGGCGCGATGCCGGAGGCGACCGCACTGGTGGTGGCGGGGGGCGTTGCGGCCAACGGCACGGTGCGGACGGCGCTGGAGGCACTGGCGAAGGCGCATGGCCTGCCGTTCGTGGCGCCACCGTTGGCACTTTGCACCGACAATGCGGCGATGATTGCCTGGGCGGCGCTGGAGCGGCTGGCGCTGGGGCCGGTGGACGAGCCGGATGCCGAAGCGCGGCCGCGCTGGCCGCTGGATCCGGATGCGCAAGCGGTGCGTGGCGCAGGCGTGAAGGCATGAGCGCCGCAATGGTATCAGGCGTGAAGGCGTGAGCGCCGCAGTGGTATCAGGCGTGCAGGCGTGAGCGCCGCAATGGTATCAGGCGTGCAGTCGTGAGCGCGATTGCCGTGCTGGGCGGCGGGGCGTGGGGCACGGCGTTGGCGCAGACGGTGGCGGCTGGCGGCGAGGACGTGCTGCTGTGGGCGCGTGAGACCGACGTGGTGGAGGCCATCAACGGCGCCCATGAAAACCGGCTTTTCCTGCCGGATGTGCCGCTGTCGACGCGGATCGCTGCAACCTGCGACATGGCGGCTCTTGCGGGTTGCGACCTCTGGCTGGTGGTGGTTCCCGCGCAGCATCTGCGCTCGGCGCTTGCGGCGGCACCGATCGCGCACCGGCCGACCCTCATCCTGTGCAGCAAGGGCATCGAGGCCGGGACGCTGGAGCTGATGAGCGAGGTTGCCGCCGGCGTTGCGCCGGACTGCCCGGTGGCGGTGCTTTCGGGGCCGAGCTTTGCCGCCGAAGTGGCCGCCGGCAAGCCGACCGCGGTTACGCTGGCGGCAGGGGATGTGGCAGCGGCGACGGCGCTCGTGGAGCGCCTCGCCCGCCCTGCCTTCCGACCCTATGCCTCCGACGACATCATCGGCTGCGAGATCGGCGGCGCGGTGAAGAATGTGCTGGCGATCGCCTGCGGGGTGGTGATCGGCGCGAAGCTTGGGGAAAACGCCCGCGCCGCCATCATCGCGCGCGGCTTTGCGGAGATGACGCGCTTTGGCCTGGCGCGCGGAGCGCGGGCGGAAACGCTGGCCGGTCTGGCCGGGCTGGGCGATCTGGTGCTCACCTGCGGCAGCCCGCAATCGCGCAACATGAGCCTGGGGATGGCGCTGGGCGAGGGGCAGACGGCGGATCGGGCGCTTTCCGGCAAGCTCTCCGTGGCCGAAGGTGCGGCGACCGCGCCGGTGCTGGCGCAGGCAGCGCTGGCGGCGGGCGTCGACATGCCGATTGCCGCTGCCGTTGCCGATCTGCTCGCGGGCCGGGCCAGCGTCGGGGAGGTGACGGCGCGGCTGCTCAGTCGACCGTTGAAGTCGGAAGCGGTGTAATCTTTTCGCCACACAGTCGTCACTTTCCGGTCACAGCAACTATATATAGCGTTCGGGCAACCAGCCACCACAAAGGCTATGCGCATGGCCGTTGCCAAAGCCAAAAATGCAGACCTCCGCAGCTTTCCGCGGCTGGCGTCGCCCGGTGGCACGGCTCCGTGGATGGACGCGCCCGACGAGGCCATGCACGGCCCCCGGCTGCGCTTTCGCACCATCTTCATCTCCGACACCCATCTGGGCACGGCGGGATGCAATGCCGATCTGCTGTTCGATTTTTTGCGCTCGGTGGAATGCGAGACGCTGTATCTGGTGGGCGACATCATCGACGGCTGGCGGCTGAAGCGCGGATGGTTCTGGCCGACGCGTCACAATGATGTGGTGCGCCGGGTTTTGAAGATGGCGAAGAAGGGCACCCGGGTTGTCTATGTGCCGGGCAATCATGACGAGGTGCTGCGCGATTTCATCGGGCTGGGTTTTGGCGACATCGAAATCATGGCGGAAGCCATTCATGTGACCGCCGACGGCCGCCGGCTGCTGGTGCTGCACGGCGACGAATTCGACGGCGTGGTGCTCTATGCCCGCTGGCTCGCCTTTCTGGGCGACCATGCCTATGTCGCGCTGCTGCATCTGAACCGCGGTTTCAACGCCTGCCGACGGGCGTTTGGCCTGCCATACTGGTCGCTTTCGGCGCATCTGAAGAAGCGGGTGAAGAATGCGGTGGAGTTCGTCTGCCGCTTCGAGGAGGCGGTGGCGCATGCAGCGCTCGAGCGCGGCGCCGACGGGGTTGTCTGCGGACATATCCATTGCGCCGAAATCCGCAGCTTCGGCGACATTACCTATTACAACGACGGCGACTGGGTGGAGAGCTGCACGGCGCTGGTGGAGCATGCCGACGGACGCATGGAGATACTGGACTGGGCCGAGCGGGTGCGCGCCGAGGCAGCGGCGGGTGCGCCGATGAAGCGGCGGCATGCGGCGGCGCTGGCGGCCGCTTGAGGAGCCGGGCATGAAGTTGAGCCTGGTCAGCGACGCCTGGTCGCCGCAGGTGAACGGCGTGGTGCGCACACTTTCGACGACGGTGACCATGCTGCGGCAGCGCGGCGCCGACATCCAGACCATCACCCCCGACATCTTCCGGTCGCTGCCCTGCCCCACCTATCCGGAAATCCGGCTGGCGCTGGCGCGGCCGGGCGCGGTGGGCGCAATGATAGAAGCGCACGGATCGGATGCGGTCCATATCGCCACCGAAGGGCCGTTGGGGCTTTCGGCGCGGCGGCACTGCATCGCCCGCGGAAGGCCTTTTACCACCAGTTTTCACACGCGCTTTCCGGATTATCTGCACGCCCGCTTCCGACTGCCTGTGGCGGCGAGCTGGCGCTACCTGCGCTGGTTTCATGGGCCGGCAGCGGCCGTTCTGGTGGCGACCCCGCGGCTTGCGGACGAGCTGGCCGGGCATGGGCTGGTTCGCACGCGGCTGTGGTCGCGCGGGGTGGATCTGGCGCAGTTCCGCCCCGGGCAGCAGCTGCCCGCGGCCTATCGGGGGCTGCCGCGCCCCATTCTGCTGAACGTGGGGCGGGTGGCGGTGGAGAAGAATATCGAGGCGTTTCTGGCGTCGGCGGCACCCGGCAGCAAGGTGGTTGTCGGCGATGGCCCGGCGCTGGCCGAACTGCGCGGGCGTTATCCCGATGTGCTGTTCATGGGGGTGCTTTCGGGCGAGGCGCTGGCGCAGGCCTATGCCGGGGCCGACTTGTTCGTGTTCCCCAGCCGCACCGACACCTTCGGCCTGGTGCTGGTGGAGGCAATGGCGAGCGGGCTGCCGGTGGCGGCCTATCCGGTGGCCGGGCCACTGGACGTGGTGGGCGACAGCGGTGCCGGCGTGCTGGATGATGATCTGGCGGTGGCCATCGTGGCCGCCTTGCGCATTCCGCGCGCCGCGGCGCTCACGCAGGCACAGGGCTTCAGCTGGGCGGCTGCAGCAACCCAGTTCGAGGCGGCGATCCAGTCGTGCGCACAGGCGCACACGCGGCGCGCTGGCCGGCAGGCGGACCTCGATGACGTTTCCGCATCGAGCGCTGGTATCAGGGACGCTCCGTGCCCGTCCGGGCCGGCAGGCGCTTAAAACTTCGCGGTGAGCCCGAGGCTGAAGCTGGTGCCGCGACGATAGCTGTTCACATCGATGCGGCTTTCGCCAAGCTCCTGCACTTCCTGATATTTCGTGCCGGTGATGTTGCGGACCTCGAATTTCAGCTCCATCGGAACCTTGCCCATCATGATGTCTTCGCGCGCCACGAAATCCAGCTGCAAGCCGGGCTTCTCGACATAGTCCGGCGTGCCGAGCGGACCGCGCTGGGTGACCCGGTCACTGGCGTAGTTCAGCAGGATGGTCTGCTCCGAAAGCCGATCTTCGTGGCTGAGGCCGAACTGGACGTTGCCGACATGTTCGGACTGGCCGGTGAGCGGCTGCCCGTTGCGGAACACGCTGTTGGCTGCGCGCTCTTCGCCGGCTTCGTTGATAAAGACATCATCAGCGCCGACCTTCAGCTTGGATTTGCTGTAGGTGTAGTTGCCCGAGAGCAGGATGCGGCGGCCTTCGAGCAGGCCCTTGGCGCCGTCCAGGTAGAGATATTTCACCGCCTCCACTTCGGCGCCGTAGAGCGTGGCTTCCGGGGCGTTGGCATAGGTGGTGGCGAAGGTGCCGCCGGCATCGAACGAGATGGTTTCGATGGGCCGGTCGATCTTCTTCCAGAAGCCGCTCAGCACCAGCCGCTGATCGCGATCGAAGAACCATTCGTAGCGGGCTTCGAGGTTGGTCAACTGGCTGTCCACGAGGAACTGGTTGCCGAACGCGGTGCGATCGGTGTCGGTGTCGCGGTAGGATTGCGGTGCCAGTTCGCGGAACTGCGGGCGGGCGAGCGTTTTGGATGCAGCGACGCGAAACTGCATGTCTTCGGCGAAATTCCAGGTGACGGTGACGCCGGGCAGCCAGTAGCTTTCGTCGATGGTGGTCGACGGCAGCGCCGGCTGGCCGAACAGCGCGGCCGGTGC
>JBBRKH010000038.1:0-10287 GCA_038217965.1 Sphingomonadales bacterium
TGATACGCCCCAGCAGACGATGCGCCCATTCCCAGAAATAGATGAACTGGAACGCCGACAGGCTCATGCCTTTGTTGATCAGCAGATACTCCGGGGTGGCGCGGTATTTGTCGAATTCGGCTTCCCAGGCGGCGTCGCCGAACGGGGGAAGGGCACCGGTGATTGGCTTCCATTCGGTGATGGAGAGGCCGGATTCGGTCAGCCGGGTGATGCCGCCGACGATGACCATCGCAAAGACCAATGCGGCAATGGAAAAGAGCCAGAGTGCGAGCGCGCGCGGTCGCACGGCGGCAGGATTGGAAAGATGCGCAATGCTTGCCATGCGCTGCCTATAGAAGGGCATCGGCGGCAGCAAAAGGGCAGCGGTGTCGCGGGCAGGGCTTCGCAAGCGGCGTGGTTGCGGCTAGTTTGCCACGATGAGTGAAGAAATCGATGGGCCGGTGGTGCCGGTGGACATGAAAACTGCCGTGGCGCCGCACGGCGCGGGTACGGTGGCGCCGCACGGCGCGGGCGCGGCGCCGGTGGCCTGGGCCTGGCCTTCGGTGCATCCGGAAGGCATCCGGTTCGCCGGAATTTCGGCAGCCGTCACTGCCGCCGCCTTTCTGGCCGGCTGGGCACTGGTGCCCTGGCTGCTGGTTGGCGTCACCATCTTCATCGCGGCGTTTTTCCGCGACCCGGTTCGCGCCAGCCCGGCAGGGGAGGGCCTCATCCTGTCACCCGCCGACGGACTGGTGAGCCAGATAATGGAAGCGCAGCTGCCACGCCAGATTGTCGGCGAGGGCGGGCTGGAAGCCGGGACCGCCACGCGCATCTCGATTTTCATGTCGGTGTTCGATGTGCACATCAATCGGGCGCCGATCGCTGGAACGGTGGTGCGGATGGCCTATGTGCCCGGCGCCTTCCTGAATGCCGATCTGGACAAGGCGAGCGAGGAAAACGAGCGGCAATATTTCGTGATCGAAAGCCCGGACGGGGTGAAGATCGGATTCACCCAGATCGCCGGGCTGATCGCGCGCCGCATCATCGGATTTGTGCGCGAGGGCAGCATGGTGGCCGCTGGACAGCGCATCGGGCTCATCCGCTTCGGAAGCCGGGTCGATGTCTTTCTGCCGGCGGGCTTTTTGCCGCAGGTGGTAAAAGGCCAGCGCGCAATTGCCGGTGAAACGGTGCTTGCCGCGCGCGGGCGGGACGCCGCGATACCCGGACCCGTGCAGTGAGCGAACGTGTCTTGCCGGAGTTGCCGCTGCGGGCGCTCATTCCCAATGCCATCACCATGCTGGCGCTGTGCTCGGGTGCAACCGGCGTGCGCTTTGCGATAGCCGGCGAATTCGAGAAGGCGGCAGCGGCGATCGTCATCGCTGGCGTGCTGGATGGGATCGACGGACGCGTGGCGCGATTGCTAAAGGGAACCAGCAGGTTCGGAGCTGAACTTGATTCGCTTTCGGATGTCACTGCGTTTGGCATTGCTCCAGCGCTCATTCTCTATCTCTGGGCGCTGGAGGAACTGGGCCGGTTTGGCTGGGTGGTTGCGCTTTCGCTCGCCGTTTGTTGCGCGCTGCGGCTGGCGCGGTTCAATGCGGCGCTCGATGACCTGGAATTGCCGAAGAAGAAGCTCGGCTTCACCACCGGTGTTCCAGCGCCGGTAGGGGCCGGCCTTGCCATGGCGCCAATGTTCTTCTCGCTGGGGACAGACAACAGCCTGGATGCCGATCCGTTGCTCAAGGCAACGATCGTTGCCGTGATAACAGCAAGCACAGCCTTTCTGATGGTATCAAATCTGCCGGGGCTCAGCTGGACGTCGCTGAAGGTCAAACGCGAAACGCGGCTGTTCGTGCTGGCCGCAGTCGGGCTGTTTGCAGCATCGCTGGCGCAGGCGCCCTGGATCACGCTGACGGCGCTTTCGGCAGCATATGCACTCACCATTCCATACGCCTGGTGGCGCTACAGCCAGAAGAAGGCCGAGGTGCTCAGGCAGCAACCGGCAGACAGTGGCGCGACGCCGGCACCTGGCGATTAAGCGGCGACGGGCGCATCGGCCGCAGCATGACGACGTTGGTTTCCGCCGGTGGTGTCATTGGCAGCGCCTGCGCAAGCGGCCGCCCGGCAAGCGCTTCGAGAAACCTCTGCCACCGCTGGATGAGCATGCCGGCGTTCAACGCCAGCATCCCCAGCATTGCCACTGTTGCCAGCATCGAAATTGCCATCCCTGCCATCTGCTGCTCCCTCGCCCCGCGAATCGGGACGGCAATGTTCTTTCTTTGTTCCAACTCTGTCAAGGCTGCTGTTGGCGGTTTTGCGTGGCTGGCAGCGAGACGCTAGGGATGGTGTGGAGACGGTCTGGGGAGACATAGATATGTTCGGAACGATGCAGGATTGGCCGCTGCTGGTCTGGAAGATCATCGATCATGCTGCCGCGAATCATGGCAGCCGCGAGGTTGTCAGCCTGACGTGTGAGGGCGGCGAGCACCGTTCGACCTGGGGCGCGGTGCATGGCCGTGCGAAGCAGGTCGCCGCGGCTCTGCGAAACCTGGGCATCAGCCCGGGCGACCGGGTGGCCACGCTGGCCTGGAACACGCATCGGCATGTGGAAAGCTGGTACGGAATTTCCGGTATGGGCGGCGTGGCACACACGATCAATCCGCGCCTTTTCGAGGAGCAGATCGTCTACATTGCCAACCATGCCGAAGACCGGGTGCTGTTTTTCGACCTGACCTTCGTGAAGCTGGTGGAGAAACTGGCGCCGCAATTGCCGGGTATCGAGCATTTCGTGCTGCTGACGGATGCGGCGCACATGCCCGAATCAGATTTGCCGCTGCTCTGCTACGAAGACCTGATCGCCGCCGAGCCGGCCGACGCACCCTGGACGGTGATGGACGAAACGGCGCCGGCCGGGCTTTGCTACACCAGCGGCACCACCGGCAATCCCAAGGGCGTGCAATATTCGCACCGTTCCAATGTGTTGCACGCGATGGCCGCCTGCATGACCGACACCTTCGGCATGGGGGTGGAGTCTGTCGTGCTGCCGATTGCACCGATGTATCACGCCAACGCCTGGAGCATCCCCTACACGACGGCGCTGTGCGGCGCGAAGCTGGTGATGGCAGGTCCGCATTTCGACGCGCCCACCTTGCAGACGCTGATTGTCCAGGAGGGCGTCGACACTGCGCTGGCGGTGCCGACCATCTGGCTTGGCATGCTGCAGCATCTGGAAAAGACCGGCGGCAATCTGGGCCGGCTGAAGCGCACCGGCATCGGCGGATCGGCGGTGCCGCGCAGCATGATCGAAGCGTTCGACCGTCACGGGGTCACGGTGATGCAGCTCTGGGGGATGACGGAGATGTCGCCGCTGGGCACCATCGGCACACCTTGCCCGGAGGTGGCGGCGCTGGGGTATGACGCGCAGCTGGAGTATCGGATCAAGCAGGGCAGGGGCATTTTCGGGGTGGAAATGCGGATTGTCGACGATGCCGGCCACGAACTGCCGCGCGACGGCGAAACGTTCGGGCGGTTGATGGTGCGCGGGCCGTGGGTGGTGGACAGCTATTTCAAGGGCGATGGAGGGCAGGTGCTCGATGATGCCGGCTGGTTCGACACCGGTGACGTCGCGACGCTGGACGCCTACGGATACATGCACATCGTCGATCGATCCAAGGATGTCATAAAGTCCGGCGGCGAGTGGATTTCGTCAATCGATCTGGAAAATACGGCGGTTGGCTGTCCGGGCATTGCCGAGGCGGCGGTGATCGGCGTTCACCATCCCAAGTGGGACGAGCGGCCGTTGCTTATCGTCGTCAGGAAGGAGGGTTCGGACGTTTCGGCGGCGGATGTGCTCGGCTATCTGGAAGGCAGGATCGCCAAATGGTGGACGCCCGACGCGGTGGAATTCGTGGAGTCGCTGCCGCACACGGCAACCGGCAAGCTGCTGAAGACGGAACTCCGCGAGCGCTTCCGGGATTATCGGCTGGGGTAGGGCCAGGCGGCCTGCATGCCGCCCGCGCTGGTCAAGGCATGCGGCTACATCCGATGCAGGGCGCAGACCTTGTTGCCGGCCGGGTCCCGCAAATAGGCAAGATAGAGCTTCATCGTGCCATCGCGGACGCCGGGCGGGTCTTCGCAGGTGGTGCCGCCGTTGGCGAGGCCTGCGGCGTGCCAGGCGGCTGCCTGCTCTGGGCTGCTGGCGGCAAAGCCCACAGTGCTGCCATTGCCGACGCTGGCGGGCTCGCCATCGATGGGCTGGCTTATCGCGAAGATGCCCGAAGCCGTGAACCAGAAAACACGGCCGTTCGGGTCAAGCTGCCCGGCGGGATGGCCCAGGGCGCCGAAAGTGGCATCATAGAAGGCCCTGGAAGCGGCGAGGTCGTTGGCACCGACCATCATATGGCTGAACATTTTTTTGTGCACCTGCTGATTTGCGGACCGTTTGACGGGAAATTGCCATCGAGTCGAGCTTGTGGTTTTTGGGAGGGGCGGGCGTGTTTCGCTCGCCCTTTTCCGACGGGTGCAGGGTGCACCATATGTGCGGTAGCTGGCGATGCAGCTGGCGCAGACCCTGACACGAGGCATCGCATCACGGCGGGCGCGCGCGCGTATCCCGGAGCCCGCGCGCCGGCCACCGGTGGCCGTGAAACCAGTGTAAGATCGGCGTCAATCGTCCCAGTCGCTGAGCAGTTTCCGCACCTTTTCCAGCGCGGCCTTCTTGATCTGGCAGACGCGGGCGGCGCCGACGCCGAGCGTCTGGCCGATTTCCTCGAGGTTGAGCTCTTCAACGAAATACAGCTGCAGCACCTGTGCCTCGCGTTCGGGCAGGCTCTTGATGGCCTCCATCAGGTTGTGCCGCAGCTGGCTCGACTGCAGATTTTCGAACGCATCGGGCTCGTCGTTGGCAAACCATATCGAATGATCGGAATAGACTTCGTCGATGGATTCGTAGCGGACGCCCTGCGTTGCGGTGATGGCGGATTGCAACGCCGGCAGAGGGATTTCCATCTGCGCGGCAAGCTCGGTTTCCGTGGGTGCGCGGCCCAGCGCGGATGCGGCGGCATCGCGCGCTGCGGCAATCTCGCGACGGCGGCGGAGTGCCGAGCGGCACATGGTGGCCTGTTTCCTGAGCGCGTCGATCATGCTGCCGCGAATGCGGACGGTGGCGTAGGTGGAGAAGGCGGCGTGGCCGCGATCCTCGAAGCTGCGCGCCGCTTCGATCAGCGCAATCATGCCGATCTGCACCAGTTCCTCGATGTCGAGCGCGGTCGAGACGCGGGCGTGGGTGTGCCACGCAAGCTTGCGGACGAGCGCAAGATGGTTGCGCACCAGTCGCTCGGGCTCGCTGCGGGCAAGCGCGGTCGGGGTGTACAGGCTGAGGTTCAGGCCGAGGCGGGCATCCATGGCTCTTCTTTCGCGCTGGAGTTGGGCGGATCGTCGTTGCCGACGGTGTGCAAAGCGTCGTTTCCGACCACCGAGATGACCTCCACGGCGCGGGTGTCCGGCAAATCGGTGAAGGCGAGCACTGGCAGGGTGAGGCCGCTGCTGCGCATCAGCCGCCACAAGGCGCGGCGCGGGCCGGGCTGGCTCACCAGAGCAACCGCATCGCCCAAGGCAATCGCATCTTGCGCGGCGGCGATGACGGACTGGCTCAGCCTGGTGCCCAGCGATGGCTCGAACGGGAAGGCGGCCTGCGGCGAGGTGCGGACGGCCTGACCCAGCAGCTGCTCGAGCGGCGGGGCGATGGCGATCAGTTTGAGGGTCTGGGCGGGTGCCGCGAAGCTGGCGACGATGAGGCCGCCGATCTGCGGACGCACGAGTTCGGCAAGCTCTGCCGGATCCTGCGAGCGGGCAGCGGCTTGCGCCAGGCTGGCAGCAATGCGCGGGAAGTCTTTCAGGGATATGCCTTCTTCCAGCAGGGTTTGCAGGACTGCGGTGGTGACCGGGAGGGGCAGCGATTTTGCCGCGATGCTCGCGGCGAGCTGCGGGCTGCGGCCGGCCAGCGTTTCGATGAGCGCGTGGGTTTCATCCTGCCCGAACAGGCTGTGCGCTGCGGCGCGCAGCATCTTGTGCAGGTGGGTGCCGATGACGGTGGCTGGATCGACGACAGTGTAGCCGGCGGCCAGCGCCTCGCCCTCCTGCGCGGGATCGATCCAGCGCGCCGGCAGGCCGAAGGCTGGATCGGTGGTGACGCGGCCGGGGATTTCGTGCGTGATGGCCTCCGCTTCGAGGGCAAGGAGATCGAGCGGAAAGGCCTCGCCTTCGCCGACGCTCTCCCCGGCGATGCCGATGCGATAGGCCTGCGGCGCCAGCCCCATGTCGTCGCGGACGCGCACTAGCGGGATGACAAAGCCGAGCTCGCGCGACAGCTGTCGGCGGATGCCCGTGATTCGGGTCATCAACGGTGATCCGGCGGCGTCGTCAACGAGACCAATCAGACCGTATCCGATGTCCAGATTGACGGAAGCGGTTTCGCCGACATCGGCCCAGTCGATGCTGGGATCGGTCGGGCTCTGCAGCAGCGGGGGCGGGGCTGCGATTTCGGCAGGCCTTTTCGACAGCCGCCAGGCCAGCGCGGCTGCAGCACCGGCAGCCGGCAGCAGAACGGCGGCCGGCATGGCCGGCATCAGGCCGAGCAGGCCGAGGATTCCGGCGGCCGGCCACCAGGCGGCAGGCGCGGCAAACTGCGATTGCAGCTGGATGGCGAGCTTTTTGTCTTCGCTTGTGCGGGTAACGAGCACGGCAGCGGCGATGGAGAGCAGAAGGGCGGGAATCTGCGCCACCAGCGCGTCGCCCACGGCGAGCAGCAGATAGAGGTCTGCCGCTTCACCGAAGGAAAGGTCGTGGCTCACCATGCCGATGATCAGGCCGCCGACGATGTTGATGACGAGGATGAGTATGCCGGCGACCGCATCGCCCTTCACAAACTTGGAAGCTCCGTCCATCGAGCCATAGAAATCCGCTTCCGACGCGACTTCGACGCGGCGCTGCCGTGCTTCGTCCGGTGTCAGCATGCCGGCGTTCAAGTCGGCGTCGATCGCCATCTGCTTGCCGGGCAGCGCATCAAGCGTGAAGCGGGCGGCGACTTCGGAGACGCGGCCGGCCCCCTTGGCGATAACCATCAGATTGACGATCATCAGGATCAGGAAAACGATCAGCCCGACAACGAAGTTGCCACCGATGAGGGCCTTTCCGAACGCCTCGATGACCTGGCCGGCGGCGTCTGTTCCTTCGTGACCGGCGACCAGCACGACACGGGTGGACGCAACGTTGAGGGCGAGGCGGAAAAGGGTGGCGAACAGGAGCACTGTGGGGAAGGCGGAAAAATCTGTCGGTTTGCCGGCCTGCAGAACGACCATCAGCATGACGAGCGAAAGCAGGATGTTTGCGACGAAGAAGATGTCGAGAAGGATCGTCGGGATCGGCACGACCATGAGCAGGACGACCGCAAGGATGGCAACAGGGAGCAGCGTGGCACCCCAGTTCAACGGGCCGGAGAGGCGGCCGAAGATGCGGGAGGGCAGGGCAAAGGCCAAGGATCAGGCGCCGAGATCGGCAAGGAGGAGGTAGGCAACCTGCGCGGCGAGGCGGGTGGCGTGGGCTTTGGTATCGGCATGGGCATGGTTCGGTGTGGCATGGTTGGGTGTGGCGTGGATGGGTGTGGCGTGGATGTGTGGAGACTTTTCGGTCTCCGGTCTTGTGGGGCTGACGACGGCAGGGAGCGGCACCGATGTGCCGGGGATGCCTCCAGAGTGCGGCGCGTTCGTGCCGGCGAAGCGGTTTTCGAGGAGTTGCTGGACGCTGGCGAGCGACCGGGGCGCGCCTGCTTGGAAGAAGATGGCACGGTTGGCGCGCGCCGCAGCGGGCAGGACTTCAGCGGCGGCCTGGGCCGGATCGGCGGCGAGGCCGGAGAGAAATTTGAGCGCCCCGCCGGCGCCGAGAAAGTGCGCGAGATAGAGATCGGCGGAGGATGCTTCCCGCCCGAGCCTTGCCTCCAGCACCGCCTTGTTGTCTGCCATATGCTCGGCGGCCATCAGGCTGGCGATTTCCGGATTTTTCCGCAGCGCCAGCGCCTCGGTTCGCGAGCCGGCGCTGATGCCGTGGCGGGGGCCGTGGCGGGCGAGCGTGCTCAGCCAGCTGCTGTCTATGAACTGGAACAGCCCGGTGGCGGACGAGGTGCTTGCCTTCGCTTGCGGGTTGAATCCGGATTCCAGTCTTGCGGTGTGAAACAGGGCGGCAAAATCGACACCCGTCCGCTCGGCCGCAGCGCTGAGCGCCGGCAGAACCTTTGCCGCGGCGCGGGAAAACTGTGCTGGCAAGCTGGCGGACATGCCCGATGTTTAGCAAGCGGCGTGCCATGCGGCTGGAAAGGCGCGTCCATTCCGGACCGATTCAGATCGGGTCCAGAGGCCCTTTCCGCGCGCTGTGAATCCAGGCCAAGGCAAGGACTGCGGCGATGACCACGGCAATCACGATGCCGGGTGTTGCGGATATCTGGCAACAGTGATGCAGCAGCCAGGTAAGCGCGATGATCCACGGCAGCGCCAGCGCCGCCAGTTGCCACCACAGACGGCGGCCGGGTTTGCTGCCCGGCCCGGCAACCAGCCCGGCATAGGGATTTGGCGCCTCATGGTCCTGCAGCGAGAGGGCCACAAAGCTTTTCTCGCGGTGCACGATGATGCCGAACAGCAGCGCGACGAACGACCTGCTGCACAGGTAGCGGACGTGCGCAGCGACCGGGTCGGGAAAGGCGGAGCCCTCCAGATGCACATTGTCCACCAGGTTGCGCGCCTCGCGCACTGGCGGATTGCGCGCCTCGCGCACGGGCTCGTCCGCACCGCGCGCCTGCAGGGCGGCGGTCGGCGATTCCAGCGAGCCGGATACCAGATCGGCATCGTCCCACACGTTGATCCAGTGAATGTGGGGAATGCGGCGGTTGACAAAGGGCACGGTGCCGATGTCGCCGCGCAGATCCTCCACCAGCCGCCGGTAGCGATGCGATTGGCTGCGGCTGCTTTCGAAGAAATACTCGATCTTGTCGATCGGGCTGCCAAAGGTGACGAGATGCTCGATCTTCGAAAGATCCACCCCACCCTTTTCCGGGTCGCCCTTCATGCGGTCGCGGGGCTTGCCGGCGCGGTTGTTGCGGGCGATCGCGAGCAGGGTATCGTGGGCGATCGCGGTGCCGAGGCTGTGCGCGGTAACGACGACGCGGGCGCATCCCGGATCATTCAGAATGTGGCCGAGCAGGCCCGTGGCATAGGCAATCACCTCCTTGCGCACCTGGTGCTTTGCGTCGGTTTCGGCAAATGTCGACCAGGCCTCCACGTCACCCAGAGCATCGGTGATGAATCGCTTGATGCCCAGGACGCTGCCGGCCGCGAGCACCAGCATTGCCGACATCTGAAGCAAGCCACCTTCCTGTGGCAGCAAGGCGGAGACCCATGTTGCCGTCCGGGTGGCTTCCAGAAGGATGCGAAGCAGGCTGAGCGCACCATAGAGCAGGCCGGCTGTGGCCAGCGCGGCGCCGAGCATGAAGCTCGTCAGCACGAAGAAGGTGCGGGCTTCGGTGAAGCGGTAGCGGCGGCGCCAGCGCCCGGCGAGTATCAGCAGTCGCTGGATGGTGGCGGGGTCCTCGTGTTGCTCCGGGTTCAGCCCGTTCTGGGTGCGGACAAAATCCAGAAATTCGCTGAATTTGCCCTTGGGATAGGCTTGTTGTGCATCGAGGCTTTCGAAGGCATCGTAGCGCGTGGCCAGCCGTTCGATGTCGGCATCGTGCTGGTTTGTGCCCTTCCAGAAGGAGGCCTGGTTCATTTCCATCAGTGTCGAGCGGCGCAACCGCTGCCGCTCGCGCCAGGGGGTGCTGCCGGTGAGGATCGGCCGGAACAGCTGGCTGCCGATCCATTGCAGGGTGCGGACAACGGATTTTCCGTCGGCCATGATCGGTGCCCAATACACTTCGTAGAAGCGCAGCGGCCGGACCGGCGCCTGCGGATCGGCGGGATCTTTCCAGACGGTGCGGATGAAGCTTTCATTGCGGCCGAGGCTGTAGGGATCGCGCCGTTGCTCGAGCGCGGGTTCGATATCGAGCAGCATGCCGAGCGGCTGGGTGGCCGCCTTGCTGTTTCGTTGCAGCATGTCCAGCGCATCCACCATGCGCGCGGTTTCCTCCAGCCGTCGCTGGCTGCCCATGCCGTGGAAGTGAACGACGGCGGTGTAACCGCCTGACGCTGCTGCCTGCGTGCCTTTGCCGCCCCCCGCTGCTGCCCTGCTTGCCATGCCCGATCGAGCGTGCCGCAAATGCCTGGC
>JBBRKH010000039.1:0-10198 GCA_038217965.1 Sphingomonadales bacterium
GCTGGCCAGTCTCGTACATCGCGAGCCTGCTGATACTTCAGGACCGCCGCTTCTACAGCGCTAGCGTCGCCACCCGATTGAAACCATTCGGTGGAATCGGATCCGCCAAAATTCAGGAACGACTGAGCTTCTTCCAGGCAGACCAACGCTTCTGGCGTGTTCAGATCGTCGAACAATCCCGCAGGTATGCCGTCAGTCAGCAAAGTTCCGTCGGGCTTCCCGACATCACCTTCGCTAATTGTCTTGCGGCGATACAGGCGGTCCAGCTGCGCCTTCGACTGCGCCAGCAACGCATCCGTCCACAGCAGCGGCTGGCGGTAATGCGCGCTCAGCAGCGCCAATCGTATGACTTCTCCGTGCCAACCCGCATCCAGCAACTCCCGTGGCGTGACGATATTGCCGATGGATTTCGACATTTTTGTCTCGCCCATCTGCAGGAAGCCGTTGTGCATCCAGATGCGGGAGAGTTCCGCGCCATCGTGCGCGCAGCAGCTTTGGGCGCGTTCGTTCTCGTGGTGGGGGAATTGCAGATCGATGCCGCCGCCGTGGATGTCGATGGTTTCGGTTTCCAGCACGCTGCGGATCATGGCGCTGCACTCGATATGCCAGCCGGGGCGGCCTCTGCCCCAGGGTGACGCCCAGCCGGGCTGATCCTCGCGACTGGGCTTCCAGAGCACGAAATCTCCGGGGTTGCGCTTGTAGGGCGCCACCTCCACCCGCGCGCCGGCGATCATTTCGTCCAGCGGGCGCTTCGACAGCCTGCCATAGCTTTCGAACCTGCCCACCTCGAACAGCACATGGCCTTCTGCCTCATAGGCCGTACCGCGCGCGATCAGGGCGGCGATCATGGCGATCATGCCATGCTCGCCCGCGATATGATTTGTGGCACGCGGGCTGAAATCCGGCGGCAGGCAGCCGAGTGCGGCCATGTCGTCCTGATAATATTGCTCGAACTCGCATGCGACTGCTTGCGGCGATCGATTTTCCTCCACCGCTTTCGCCATGATCTTGTCATCGATGTCGGTGATGTTGCGAGCGTAGCGCACATTTTCGGTGCCGTGCAGATGGCGCAGCAAACGGAACAGCACATCGAACACCACCGGCCCGCGCGCATTGCCGATGTGGGCGCGGCCATAGACCGTGGGCCCGCACAGATACATCGTAATGGGCTTGCCCGGTTCGGGCGTGCGCACCGGCTGCTTGGTTCGGGTGAGCGTGTCGTAGAGCTGCAATATCATATGTCGGTGGTTTCGCCCTTTTCCAGCAGGCGGTCGAGCGCTTCGCGATCGTCGGCGGAATAGCCGCCGCGTTGTTCCGACGGGGAGGTGCGCGGATCGAAGCCGGGTGGCAGCGTCTCCGGATCGAGCATGGGGTGGCCTTCGGGCAGGCCGGGTATGGCGATCTTGCCATCCGATTGCTGTAGACCATGCACCCAGCCGACCATGGCGTCGGCGCTCAATGCAAGCAGCGGCGCGCTGCGGCTTTTCAGCAGCCAGTCCGGCGGAGTGCGATCGGGATCGAACAGGCCGGTGCCGAACTGCGTGAGCAGGAACAGCGCGGACGCGAGGATGATGCCCTTGACCGCGCCGAAGCCCAGACCAAGCACGCGGTCTATCGGCCCGATTGCGCTGCGGCGGGTGGCGCCGCCAAGCGTCGTTGCCAGGATGCGGCCGAGGATCAGCGTGCCGAAGAAGAGCAACAGGAAGGCGATGATGGCACCCGATGCGTCGCCGCCGGTGCGCGGGGCGAGCCAGGCCGTCGCGTCTTCGTGGAAAAAGCGGACGACGACGGCGGCGGCAATCCAGCCGGCGAGGCTGAAGGCCTCCTGCGTGAAGCCGCGCATCAGGCCGCCGATGGCGAACAGCAGCACGAGGGTGAGCACGACATAATCGAAGCTGGTGAACTGCGCGAGATCGGGGGTGGTGGGCATGGCTTTCGCGCTAGTGCTTGCCCGCCAGCCGGTCAACAAGCGCACCAACAGTGGCGCAGGGTGCGACGGTAAGGCCGCCAACGCCCTTCGTTCCGGGCGGGGCGAAGGCGCGGGTGAAGCCGAGCTTGGCGGATTCCTTCAATCGCAGCCCGGCATGGGCGGCAGGGCGCACTTCGCCGGAGAGGGCGATTTCACCGAAGGCAATCGTGCCGGTGGGGACGGGCTTGTCCAGCAGCGCCGAGACGAGCGCGGCAGCGACCGCGAGATCGGCGGCAGGATCGATGACGCGGATGCCGCCGGCGGCGTTCAGATAGACTTCGTGGCTGGAAAAGCTGAGGCCCGCGCGGGCCTCCAGCACGGCCAGCAGCATGGCGAGGCGTCCGCTGTCCCACCCCACCACCGCACGGCGGGGGGTGGCGCCGCTGGGCAGGCGAACGGTGAGGGCCTGCAGCTCGACGAGGACGGGGCGGGTGCCTTCGAGCGCGGGGAAGACCACGGCCCCGGCAACGGGCGCGTCGCGCTGCGTGAGAAACAGGCTGGAGGGGTTGGCGACTTCGGCGAGACCGTCGGCCTCCATCGCGAACACGCCGATTTCGTCGGTGCCGCCGAAGCGGTTTTTCACCGCACGCAGCAGGCGATACTGGTGCGAGCGCTCGCCTTCGAAATAGAGCACAGCATCCACCATATGCTCCAGCACCCGGGGGCCGGCGATGCTGCCGTCCTTGGTCACATGGCCGACCAGGATGACACAGGTGCCGGTCTGCTTGGCGAAACCGATGAGCTCGAGCGCTGCAGCGCGCACCTGCGAAACGGTGCCCGGCGCACCTTCCAGCTGATCGGAGTGCATGGTCTGGATGGAATCGATGACCAGCAAGGCATAGGGCGGGCCGCTGGCCATGGTGGTCAGGATGTCCCGCACGGACGTCGCAGCGGCGAGCTGGACCGGGGCATCCGCAAGGCCGAGGCGTCTGGCGCGCAGACGAACCTGGTCAGCCGCTTCCTCGCCCGAAACATAGGCGACGCCCTGCCCTGCCCGCGCCATGCGGCCCGCAGTCTGCAGCAGGAGGGTGGATTTGCCTATGCCGGGATCGCCACCGATAAGCACGGCGGAGCCGGGAACGAGGCCGCCGCCGAGCGCGCGGTCCAGCTCGCCGAAGCCGGTGGGGAGGCGCTGCGGCAGCTCGATGGTGGCGTTCAGCGGCAGCATGGCGAGCGTCCGGCCGCCGGCTTTCAGACTGTGCTTTGCGGAGAAAGGAGTGGCAGCAGGGGCGGACTCCTGCTGCAGCGTGTTCCACTCATTGCAATCGGGGCATTGCCCGGCCCATTTCGGCTGCACGCTGCCGCACGCCTGGCAGACATAGCGCAGAGCGACGCGGGCCACCTTACCTGCCCTGCATGTTGGTGTGGCCGGCCGGCAGGTGCAAGGTGAGGCTGTCCAGCTCTTCGCTGAGCCATATCTGGCAGGCGAGGCGCGACGTGGGGCCGACGTGGGCGGCAAAATCGAGCATATCTTCCTCGTGCACGCTGGCTTTCGGGAGCTTGGCGAAATCTGCTGCGTCGACGAGGACGTGGCAGGTGGAGCAGGCCATAGCGCCTTCGCAGGTGCCTTCGAGCGGCAAGCCATGCGTTTGCGCCAGCTCGAGCAAGCGGGTGCCGGGCGGCGCCTCGGTTGCCAGCGCGATGCTGCCATCGGAATTGCGAAAGACGACATGGGTCATTGATTTTGCATTCGTTTGACGGTGCTGGTGATAGCCTGGAATGCTGCTGCGATTTCGCCCGCGGTGCTCGTGCGCCCGAACCCGAGGCGCACCGTGGCTCGCACATCGGGGCCGGAAAGGCCGAGGGCGGCGAGCACATGGCTGGGGCGGCCGGAGCCGCTGCTGCACGCGGCACCGGACGAAAAGGCGAGACCCGGAAGCGCCGCGATCAGGCGGCCGGCATCGACGCCGGGGAAGGTGATGGAGAGGTTGCCGGGCCAGCGATCTGCACCGGCCGGGCCATTGATGCGGTGCGGAACGGCGGCAAGGGCATCGAGCGCGATCTGCCGGAGTGCGGTGATGTGGGCCAGGTCGGCGTCCATGCTGGACAATGCCAGCCGGGCTGCGGCGCCAAAGCCGGCGACAAGCGCCGGACTTTGCGTGCCGGAGCGGGCGCTTTCCTGCGACCCTCCGTCCAGTTGAGGCGACAGAATGAGCCCGGGGCGGACCCAGAGCGCGCCGATGCCCTTGGGGCCGTGCATCTTGTGCGCCGACAGGCTGACCAGGTCTGCGTCGGCCAAGCCGACAGGGTCGAAATCGGCCAGGCCAGACTCGACGAGGCAGTCGATCTTTCCGAAGCCTTGCGCGGCATCGCAATGATAGCGCGCACCGGCAGCGTGGGCGCGCCGGGCGATTTCGGCGCTGGGCCAGATGCTGCCGATTTCGTTGTTCACGCGCATCGCGGAGACGAGCGCGACGTCGGGGCCGAGGCTGGCGTCCAGCGCCGCCAGATCCGGCATGCCATCGGGAAGCACGGGGAGGATGGTGACGGGCGTGCCCGCGCCTTCAAGGTGTCGAACGGATTCGAGGACGCAGCTGTGCTCGGTGGCGAAGGTGACAAGGCGGCGGCGCGGGTCTTCGGCAACGAGGCCCTTCAGTGCGAGATTGTTGGCCTCGGTGGCGCCGCTGGTGAAGATCAGGCCTTGCGGATCTGCGCCGAGCAGGGCGGCGACCAGCGCGCGGGCTGCCTCGAGCGCCGCCTTGGCGATGCGGCCGCCGCGGTGGGCGCTGTGCGGATTCCAGTGCTGGCGTTCGAGGTAGGGCAGCATGGCGGCAAGCGCCTCGGGGGCGAGCGGGGTTGTTGCCTGGGCATCGAGATCGATCATGCGGCGTGCGCGCGCCCGGCGAGCGACAGCCAGGCGGCGAGGAAGCGATCGATATCGGCTTCCGTGGTCGACCACCCGGTGGAGATGCGGAGCGATTCGCGCGCCGCCAGCGGCAGTCCCATCGCCTCCAGCGTGGCGCTGGGCTTCAGCGTGCCAGACGAGCAGGCGGCGCCCTGGCTGACGGCGATGCCGGCCATGTCGAGCGCCATCAGCTGGGTGGCGGCGGGGATGCCGGGGAGATGCAGGCTGGTGATGGTGGGCAAGCGGGGAGCGGCCGCGCCGTTGATGGTGGCCCCGTGCGCGCCGGTTTCCAGCCGGCGCTGAAGGGCGGCGGCGCGGGCGGGAAAATCCGGGTCCAGCGCTTCGACGGCGGCGGCGAAACCGATGATGCCGAGCAGGTTTTCGGTGCCGCCGCGATAGCCGCCTTCCTGCCCGCCGCCGCGCTGGATGGCGTTGAAACCATCCTTGCAGCGGGCGACCAATGCGCCAACACCGGCCGGGCCACCGAGCTTGTGCGCCGAGATGGCGATGAAATCGCCAGCGCCGGCAAGCGGCAGCTTGCCGGCCGACTGCACGCAATCGACGACGAGCCGGCCACTGCGGGCATGCACGATCGAAGCGACAGCATCGATATCCTGCAACACGCCGGTTTCATTGTTGGCGGCCTGCACGGCGACAAGGGCGCCTTCTGGAAGCATGGCCTCGAGGGCGGCGCGATCGAGCAGGCCGTTGCGATCCACCGGAATGCGCAGCGCGTCCGGCGCGGCTTCCAGCACGGCCGGGTGCTCGGTGCTGCCGACAAGACGAGGGCCAGCACGCGCGGCGCCGAGCGCCAATGCAAGCGCCTCGGTGCCGCCGCTGGTGAAGATCAGGCTTTCGGGCGGGACTGCAAAGGCCGTGGCCAGGCTTTGGCGCGCGACAGTGATGGCACGACGGGCAGCGCGTCCCGCTGCATGCACCGAAGACGGGTTGGCCCATTCGCCGGCTGCCAGACGGCCGGCGGCGGCATCCATGGCAGCATGGGCAGCCGGGTGGAGCGGGGCGGTTGCTGCCCAATCGAGATAGGTGATCGCCAGTTTCGGTTCGCCTGCCTGCCGGGGCCAGAGACCCGTTTCACTGTGCTTGCTTTTCAGCCTTGCGGCTCCTTATAGGCGGGCTTTGCGGCTTTGCCATGCACACAAAGTGCGGTCGGCAAGGAACTGCGAATGCGTTTCGCAGGTTTCGATGCCGCGCCACACAAGAGGACATCCCATTTGCCCGAAGTGATTTTTCCAGGGCCGGAAGGCCGGCTGCAGGGCCGCTATCAGCCGGCTGCCAAGCCCCGGCCACCGGTGGCCATCGTGCTGCACCCGCACCCGCAAGGCGGCGGCACGATGAACAACGCAATCACCCTGGCGCTCTACAGCATGTTTGCCAAGCGCGGCTTTGCGACACTTCGCTTCAATTTCCGCGGTGTCGGCCGATCGGAAGGGGTTTTTGACAATGGTGTTGGCGAGCTTTCGGATGCGGCGAGCGCGCTGGACTGGCTGCAGGCGCTCAATCCGGAATCGCAGGGCACCTGGGTTGCCGGATACAGTTTTGGCGCCTGGATCGGCATGCAGCTCCTGATGCGGCGGCCGGAGGTGCGCGGCTTCATTTCGATCGCACCGCCTGCCAATATGTATGATTTCGGGTTTCTGGCGCCCTGCCCTTCGTCTGGCATCATTGTGCAGGGCACCAACGACGAAGTGGTGACCGAGCCGGCCGTGGTGAAGCTGGTGGAGAAGCTGAAGACGCAGCGGCATATCACCATCGACTATGAACGGATCGAAGGCGCGAATCACTTTTTCGAGCGCGAGATGGAGCCCCTTATGGCAACGGTGGAAGGCTATCTCGATCGGCGCCTGACGAGCGGGAAATAAGACTGTGCGCTTGCCCTGACGTCACAATAGCAGCTGGAAAGGTCGCCGTTACGCAGAAGTGCGCAAACTCGACCGTTTCGAATTTTTATGCATTATCAGATATTTGCGGAAATACGAACCGATTCGCTGGCAAATTAATACAGATTTTCGTTACAGTATTATGACAGCAGCTTGACACTTTTCTGACATCGCGTAGATTTGTTGGCGTTGGGAGACGCCGCAGCGGCCAGTGACACGGGAAGGTGTCGCGATGCCGGCGGGAAAGCGGTCAATCCTCCCCGTTGGGAGAGTGTATATGACGATCATCAAAGCCACCCTCATCCTTGCAGCAGCCGCTGTTCTGGTTTCGACCGGGGCAGCGGCCCAAAGCAGCGCACTGCGCGTTGTGAACCATGCGGATCTGGATCTTTCCACGCAATCGGGTGTCAGCACGCTGGAGCGCCGGATTGCCCGCGCGGTGAAATCGCTGTGCAGCCACGATCCCGCCGTCTCCGGTGCGCTCGTGGACGCCGAACAGGCGCAATGCGAAGCGGAGACGGCAGCCGCTGTGCGCGCGCAGATCGATGCGCGCATCGCGACAGGCCGGTCGCAGAAGCTGCGCACCGCCGGGCTGTAATTGAACTTTGTTTGCGGCGGCGGGGCGATTGTCCCCGTCTGCCGCAATTCGGCACCGGTAGCGCCACTTTCGGCTTGACTGGACGCACTGTGAGGCAGACCCTCCCGCTATGATGAAGGTCAAAGGGGGCTGTCATTGCAGCGCAGTGCGCTTCGAGGCGAATGTTCCGCTCGAGCTAGAACTGCTTGACTGCAACTGCTCCAAATGCCGCAAGGTCGGTTTTCTTCACCTGATCGTGCCGCACACGCATTTTCGCCTGCTGAAAGGCGGCAATGTGCTGAGCGAATACCGCTTCGGCAGCGGCAAGGCGCGGCATTTGTTTTGCAGCCAGTGCGGCATCAAGAGCTTCTACAAACCGCGCTCGCACCCCGATGCGTGGAGCGTGAACTGGCGCGCACTCGACCGGACACAGGGATTGTCGCACAGAATCCGGCATTTCGACGGGCAGAACTGGGAAGCAGCGGCTGCCCTGCTTTAGGGCGAAACCAGCCTGCCGCCCGTGGTTGGCGCCGGCACGCCCGTGGTTTCCGGCCAGCTTAGCGGCAGCCCGCGGACATGGCGCACGGCGAGCCAGGCGAAGGCCTGAGCCTCCAGCGCGTCGCTTTGCCAGCCGACTGCCTCGACCGGTGCTGCCGGGATGCCGGTGCGATCCGACAACATCCGCATCAATACCGGATTGCGCGCGCCGCCGCCGGTGACCAGCAGGCTCTTCAGGCGAACCGGGATGGTGCCGAGCGCCAGACGGATTGTTTCGGCGGTGAACGCGGTGAGGGTGGCGGCGCCGTCCGCCGGAGACAGCCCGCGCGCGGCAGCAATCGAGAAATCTGCGCGATCGAGCGATTTCGGGCCCGGTTGATCGAACCAGGGAAGATCGCACATGGCGGCCAGCACATCGTCGCGCAGCATGCCGGCGGCGGCCAGAGCGCCTTCCGCATCGAAGCTGCCGAGGCCGTTTTCCTGCATCCAGTCATCGATCAGGCTGTTGCCCGGGCCGGTGTCGAATGCGCCCCAGTCATCATAGGAAAACCAGGTGAGATTGCCGACGCCGCCCAGATTGAGCACACCCATCGGGCGATCCAGGCCGGCGGCCAGCGCGCGGTGAAAGCCGGGCGCAAGCGGTGCGCCCTGGCCGCCAGCGGCGACATCGGCGCTGCGGAAATCATGCACGACGGCGCGTCCCGTAAGCCGCGCCAGCAGCGCGGCGTCGCCGATCTGCCAGGTCCAGCGATCGGTCGGCCTGTGCGCGACGGTCTGGCCGTGAAAGCCGATCAGGGTGGCGGTTTCCTGACCCGGTAACGCCGCAACCGCTGCAGCGTGCGCGAGGGTGAGCACACGCTCGGCCTCGGCAATGAGGGGATGCTCCCCGGGGTCGGACATGGCCACGGCGACGGCTGCCGCTGCACGGATCAGGCGGTGTTCGGGCTGCGTGTAGGGGCGATCAACGAACGCGATGGGGCGGACGAAATCCTCGCCATCGGTTTCGATGAGGGCGGCATCCACGGCGTCGACCGACGTGCCGGACATCAGGCCGATGACGAGGTGCTTTTCAGTTGCCATGCTTGGCTCTAGAGCCAATCGCGCCATGCCCTACAAGTCCGATTTTCTTCGCACGCTCGACGAGCGCCGGATGCTGCACCAGCTGACCGATGCCGATGGGCTGGATGCCCTGGCCGGAAAGCCGGGGCTGGTTGCCTACATCGGTTTCGACTGCACAGCGCCGTCGCTGCACATCGGCAATCTGGTTTCGATCATGTTGCTGCGGCGGCTGCAACAGGCTGGCGGTCGGCCCATTGTGCTGATGGGTGGCGGCACCACGAAGGTCGGCGATCCATCGGGGAAGGATGCCTCGCGGCAGCTGCTGACAGAATTCGACATTGCAGCGAACAAGGCTTCGATCAAGCGGATATTCGAGCGATTTCTTGTGTTTGGCGAAGGACCTTGTGATGCGGTGATGGCCGACAATGCGGAATGGCTTGATCAGCTTCGCTACATCGAATTCCTGCGCGATTTCGGGCGGCATTTTTCGGTCAACCGCATGCTGTCCATGGACTCGGTGCGACTTCGGCTGGAGCGCGAGCAGCCGCTCAGCTTCATCGAATTTAACTACATGGTGTTGCAGGCCTATGATTTCGTTGAACTTCATCGGCGGTTCGCTTGCGTGCTGCAACTGGGCGGGTCGGACCAGTGGGGCAACATCACGCAAGGGGTGGATCTCGCACGCCGGGTGAACGGAGCGCAGCTTTTCGGGGTGACCACGCCGCTCATCACCAATGCGGACGGTTCGAAGATGGGGAAGACGGCGGCGGGTGCTGTGTGGCTGCACGAGGATTATCTGCCGAACTGGGACTATTGGCAGTTCTGGCGCAACACCCAGGATGCCGATGTGGGGCGCTTTCTGCGCATCTTCACCGATCTGCCGCTGGACGAAATTGCGCGGCTGGAAGCGCTGGAAGGCGCCGAGATCAACGCAGCGAAGGTGGCGCTGGCCAATGCGGCGACGGCGCTTTGCCGGGGCGAAGCCGCCGCAACCGAGGCCGAGGCGACAGCGACCGCCACCTTCAAGGAGGGTGGCGTTGGGGAGGCCTTGCCACGCGTGCAGTTGGCCGGCGAAATGGCGCTTGCCGATGCGCTGGTGCTGGCGGGACTGGCGGCGTCGAAGGGCGAGGCGAGGCGCAAGCTGGCGGAAAATGCGGTGCGGCTGGACGGAGAAACGGTGACCGATCCGGCGCGCATGGTCTCGGCGCCAGCAAAACTGTCGCTGGGGAAGAAGCGGCACGCGCTGCTGGTTGAGCGGTGATTGCAGCCAGCAGGGTGCGGGAGGACTGTGCTTGCGTAGCGACGGCGAAAACGCTGCGGGCGCTAGCGCGAGTCGCGTTCTGGTCCACCAG
>JBBRKH010000040.1:0-10115 GCA_038217965.1 Sphingomonadales bacterium
ATCCGCTCGGCCCGCTGTGGTATCGCGGCTTGGCCCGCGGCGCAGCCGCGGCACAAAATTCAGCGCGCGGCGCAGCCGCCGCGCAGTCGAATCCGGCCCGCGGCGCAGCCGCCGCGCAGTCCGATCCGCAAGGTGGCGCGCCACCCGGGCAGGCGTCCGAATACGAGCTCGCCAGCGTCCTTGCCGCCACCGGTGCCCGGCGCATGGTCATCGCGCACACGCCCAATCCGTCCGGCATTCTCATCCTGCACGGTGGCCGGCTGGCGCGCATCGATACCGGCATCTCGTCGGCCTATGGCGGCCAGCCCAGCTATCTGGAAATCATCGACGGCGTGATGGTGCCGCATCTGGTGCCACGTCCATCCCCTGCCAAGCCTGCGAAATGATCGGTCGCCCAGTCGCGTTGCATGTCGCGCAGCTTGTCGCGCTGTTCCTGCTCGCGGCAGGTCTTCCGCACGCCAGGCCTGCATCCGCCACCGAAGCCAGGCCGCTGTTCGCCAAGTCCGAAATGCTGCAGCTCACCATCAAGGCCCCGTTCGGCGCGATTGCCAGAGGCAGGGCAGATCCCGATCGGCTGGTCGCCGGCACGCTTGTCGTCGCCGGCGCCAGTCCCGAAACCCTCGAAGTCACCCTCGCCCCCCGCGGCATCACCCGCCGCAGGCAGGATATCTGCCCGTTTCCGCCGCTGCGCGTGGCATTTCCGGCAAAGCCGCCCGGCACCTCGATGTTCAAGGGGCAGAAGCGGCTGAAACTCGTCACCCATTGCCGGCCGGAAGCCGATTTCCAGCAGCACATCCTGCTGGAATACGCCGCCTACCGATTGTTCAACCTGCTCACCCCCGCCAGCTTCAACGCGCGCCTGGCGTCAATCTCCTATGTCGACGAAAAGGGCAGACCCATCGCAACCCGCGCCGGCTTCTTCATCGAAGACGCCGACGACATGGCCAGCCGCACCAACGCAAACGAGCTAGAAGTGC
Organism: Sphingomonadales bacterium; assembly: GCA_038217965.1. Classification (GTDB taxonomy): domain Bacteria; phylum Pseudomonadota; class Alphaproteobacteria; order Sphingomonadales; family Sphingomonadaceae; genus Sandaracinobacteroides. The sequence continues at coordinate 978 of JBBRKH010000040.1, forward strand.
AGGCACGGCTGGCGTCATCGCAGTTCAATCCGCGCGATGCGGTGCGCTACGCCCTCTTTCAATATCTGATCGGCAACCTGGACTGGGGCATGAACGCCGGCCCGGCAGGTGCGGATTGCTGCCACAATGCCCGCCCGATCGGCGCCAGGGGCGCAACCACCGGCCTCACCCCCGTGCCCTATGATTTCGATTCTTCCGGGCTGGTGAATGCGCCCTATGCCGTTCCGCCCGCCGGCATCAACGTGAGCTCGGTCCGCATCCGCCGCTACCGCGGCTTCTGCCGGCACAATGCCGAGCTGCCCGCAGCCATCGCCGACCTGGCAAACAACCGCGCCAGCCTGCTGGCAGTCCTCGCCGAAACCCCGCAGCTCGACGCGCGCACACAGCGGCAGGCGGCCGCATATCTCGACACCTATTTCGAAGCCGCAGCCGCGCCGGATTTCGCGGCAAAGCTGGCGAAATCCTGCCTCTGACAGCTGTTGCCCAAAGCCGACACCCGCGCCATGCCAGCGCCACACCTCGTGGAGACGGACAAGCATCGCCTCCGGTGCGAAGCGGCGTGGCGCCCCTTTGCCCACGGGCAAGCAGCCCGTTTCGGCCAGCCTCAACGGTAAAAGATGTGGTTTCCAACCGACGCGATGCGGCGCAACTTCCAGCCGGGATTGACCCGGGTGGCATGGAAGTGGGTCGCGTTCGGCGCCACTTCCGGCCACTGGTCCGCCAGCGCGATGGCAGCGATCGCCTGCGCCACATCCCATTGCCGGGCGGTCACCGGGGCCGGCAGCTTGCCGCCGCGCACAAAGGAAAACTGCTTTGGCGCCTTCACCACGGCGCAGATGGACTTGCCAAAGCGGCCACTTTCCACGCGGTTCAGGATCACTTGCGCCACTGCCAGTTGCCCGTCCAGCGGCTCGCCCTTGGATTCCCAATACACGGCCGACGCCAGACAGCGCAGGTCATCGCCCATGCGGGCTTCGGCTTCGGCGCGCACATCGGCCACCAGCGCCGCCAGATTGCGCGGCCTGTCGAGCTCGATCTCCGGCGCATGCACAGTGATCATGGATTCGTCCGATGGCACAACCATCAGCGCCTCCGGAATTTCAACCTGGGAAACACTCTCCACGCCCGGTTCGAGCGCGGCCAGCAAGGCGCCATCTTGCGCCGCGTCAGGGGCCTCGCCGGCTGCCAGGAGAATGAACCCCAGGCCAAGTGCGGCTGCCACCCGAATCATCATCTGCATTCACATACTCATCATTCGCGCGATCATGGGGCTGTCCGTGCAGGGCCTGGTGCCTGGAAATTCCTGGTTCACTGGCGTGTGCAACAAACGCGAAAGCGCGGTTTCCACTCCAGCCTCCCTGCCCGAGGAGACCGGCGCATCCAGTCACAAGACCTTCACATTGCGCAATTCCGCCCATCGTTCAGGCCGCAGACAGGGTCAAGCGCGGCGCTGCAAACCCGGGACGAAACGTGCCGGATCGGCGATATCCAGTTCGATGATCCACACATCGGGATCGAATCGTTGCTGCTTTGCAGCATAAGCCGCCACGGCCTGCTCGCCCGCCGCCGCCAGCCGCCACACGGGCAACGCGTCCAGCGCCGGCAGCTTCTCATATGCCTCCACACCGTCCGCCGTTCGATGCAGGATGATGAGCGCACTGCCCCATGCATTGCCCCGGCGCACAACGGTCGCAAATCCGCCCGCGCCGTGCACCATCCGCAACAATGCCGGAACCAATGTGCTGGCGGGCAGCGGTGGCCCCTCTTCGCTCATGCAGCAGAGCGCGTCGGCACGACAGGTGCCGCCAGCAGGGCCCAAAGCGCAGATGCATCCGCCGCCCCGCGCAGCTTCGCCACCAGCGACCGCTCGCGCAGCGCCCGGCTGATCCGCGCCAGCATCTTCAGATGCTCGGCCCCCGGGGCATCCGGCCCCACCAGCGCGAACAGCAGGTCTACCGGCCGCGCGTCCACCGCCTGCCATTCGATCGGCTTTGCCAACCGCAGCACTGCTGCGTGCATGCGTCCACAGCCCGGTATTCGGCCGTGCGGGATGGCGCAGCCGCCGCCAAATCCGGTGGTGCCAAGCGCCTCGCGCTCGGTCAGCGCCGCTGCAATCGCTGCCGGTCGTGCGCCCGTCACCGCCGCAAGCAACCGGCTTGCCTGCTGCAGGGCGGCCATTTTCGTGGCGGATTTCAAGCCCACGACGGTGGCGTCGGGCAAGAGAATGTCGGAAAAATCCATAGCCCTGCCTTAACGGCCAGGCATGCGGAAAGTCTCAATCGCGCGGCTCCACCCAGCCGATATTTCCGTCTTCCCGGCGATACACCATGTTCAACGCGCCGCTCCGGCTGTTCTTGAACAGCAGCGCCGTGGTGTTGCGCAGATCCAGCATCATCACCGCGTCCGAAACACTGGCATCGGGAATATCGACTTTCGTTTCGGCGATCGTCAGTGGCGTGTCGGGTGCCAGATCATCCTCCGCCGCCGCCTCGAAAACCCGGTAGTCGGCATTGTCCAGCGGCTCGACAAGCGGCAACTGGTCCAGCGTCGGCGCGCCGCCCTTGTCGTTCAGCCGCCGCATGTAGCGCCGCAGCTGCTTCTCGATGCGCTCGGCCGCGCCATCGAATGCCACATTGGCCGGCCCGTGCGCCCGGTTCGATCCCTTCAGCAACAAGCCCTGCATCACATGCATCACGATATCGCACTGAAAGCTCTCGTGCGGGCCATTGGAAAGCGTCACCTGCGCGCCGATCGCGCGCGAAAAATACTTCGCCGCAATGCCCTCCAGCCGGTCAGACACATGTTCGCGAAATGCCGCTCCCGTTTCCACCTGGTGGCCCGATACGCGAATTTCCATGGCTTCTCTCCTTCATAACCTGTCCAGCTTCCGCCACAACGGATCCGCCATCGCGTCGACAAAGGCCATATGTGCCAGCAGTTCGTCGGGCGGCACCGCAAACTCCCGCGCCGCGCGCGCCACCCTGGCCGCCGGCTCCGGTGCATGCAGAAGCTGCATCTCGAAGCCGGAAAAGCCGATCTGCCGTCCCCCGGTCAGCTCGACATACACATCGGCGAGAAGCTCCGAATCGATCAGCGCGCCGTGCTTCACGCGCGCCGAGCGGTCGATGCCAAACCGTGTGCACAGGGCGTCCAGCGAGTGCTTGGCGCCCGGAAACCGCTTGCGGGCCAGCTCCAGCGTGTCGATCACCCGCCCAGGTGCGATTTCGGCCAGCCCGGCGCGCGCCAGCTCGAAGTTCAGAAAGCGCATGTCGAACGGCGCATTGTGCGCCACCAGCATCGCATCCCCCAGAAATGCCACCAGCTCGCGGGCCGTGGCCGCAAACACCGGCTTGTCCGCCAGGAAATCCTCGGAAAGGCCGTGGATCGCCTCCACCTCCGCCGGCACGCTGCGCATCGGATTGAAGTAGTAATGCACGAAGCGCCCGGTCGGCACCCGCTCCACCTTCTCGATGCCGGCAAGCTCCACAATCCTGTGCCCGTCGCGCGGATCAAGCCCGGTGGTTTCGGTATCAAACACAATTTCGCGCATCGTCGCTCCGTTATTCGCCTCTTTGCCGCAGGTTTCAACCCGCCGCGCGCACCACCGCGCTGACCGTCCGCCAGGTCAGCAGCCGACCCCGCCCTGTCTCCACCACCACATCCGCCCGCCGGCGCTTCTGTGCATCCGGCATCTGGTTGGCCAGTATGCCGAGGAACTTCGCCTCCGATACCCCCGCCCGCGCCAGCACCCGCGCGCGCTGCACCCGGAACGGCGCACTCACGACAACCACCAGATCGCACTGTTCCCAGCCACTCCCTTCCAGCAGCAGGGGCACATCCAGCCCGACCGCGCGCCGGCCACGATGCCGGCGCAAGAACCGCCGCTGCATCGCCGCCACCGCCGGATGCACGATGCGTTCCAGCCGCCGCAGCGCCGCCCGGTCACCAAAGACGATCGCCCCGAGCGCCGCCCGGTCCACCCCGCGCTCACCCGTGGTGCCCGGAAACGCCGCCTCGATCGCCGCCAGCGCAGCCCCACCCGGACCCTGCACCGATCGCACCGCCGCATCGGCATCGAACACCGGCACATGCAGCCGGCGAAACATGCCGGCCACCGCCGATTTCCCCATGCCGATGGATCCGGTGAGGCCGATAACAACCGGCCGCTTCATCGAATCGCGCTCATGCCCTCAGCGCCAGAATGAACGGTCCACCGCCACCCCGACATTCACCCGTCCGCCGCCCCGGCAAAAGCCTGCGCATCTCGCGCACCTTCTGTCCCGTCAACCCGCTCACCGAGCGCGCTCCTCGAGCAACAGCCGCAGCTCTGCGTCCCGCTCGCGCGGCGCTTCTGCCCCGAAAAACATGTCGAATGCCACCGCCGCCTGCCCGATCAGCATTTCCAGCCCGTCGATCCGGTGCAATCCCCGCGCCCGCGCATCGGCAAGCAGCCCGGTTTCCAGCGGCGCATAAACAAGATCATAGACGGTCGCGCCCGGCGGCAAGGCTGCCAGCGACACGTCGAGGGCCGGCTGTCCCACCATGCCGAGACTGGTCGCGTTGACAACCAGATCGGCCGGCGGCAGCTGCATGCCCGGCACCAGTTCGAGCGCCGTGCCGCCATCCCGCGGCCACAAATCCAGCAGCTCGTCGGCGCCAGCCTTCGTGCGGTTGATGATGGTGAGGTCGTCTACTCCAAGCTGGCCGAGCGCCAGAACGACCGCCCGAGCCGCTCCCCCGGCGCCCAGCACCACGGCAGACGAAGGCCGCAGATTGCGCCGCTCCAGCGGCTCCCGAAAGCCCGCCCAGTCGCTGTTGAAGGCTACCAGCTCGCCATCCTCGGAGACCAGCAGGATGTTCGCGGCTTCGGTCATCGCTGCGGACAAGTCGATGCGGTCGGCGCATTTCAGCGCCACCCGCTTGTGCGGAACGGTGACATTGACGCCGATGAAGCCCAACGCCGGCAGCGCCCGAAAGGCCTCCACGGCGCCTCGCGGGCGAACCGGCAGGCGAACATAATCGCCCTCCAGCCCCAGTGCATCGAGCCAGAAACGGTGAATGATCGGGCTTTTGGAATGCGCAACCGGCCAGCCACAGACCCCGGCGGTCAGCTGGCCTGTGCGATCCACCCGGATTTCGCCTGCACCGCTCATGATGGCAGCACCCCGGCTTCCCGCAGCCAGCCCAGCACCGCCACCAGCGGCAGCCCACGCACCACGAACTGATCGCCCTCGATCTTCTCGAACAACTGCACGCCACGCCCCTCCACATGATAACCGCCCACACAGCCAAACACGGCATCGCCCGCCGCCGCCACATAATCCTCCGCCCACGCATCGGAAAACGCCCGCACCGTCATCCTCGCAGCCTCCACATGCCGCCACAGCGGAACGCCGTCCCTGGCAATCACCGCTGCGCACACCAGCCGGTGCGTCTTCCCCCTCAGCGCGCACAATTGCGCCCGCAGCCCTTGCCGGTCGCCCGGCTTGTCCAGCCACACGCCCGGCTCCATCTCCAGCATCTGGTCGCCGCCCAGCACATAGCGCCCCGGCGCCCGCAGGCTCACCTTCACCGCCTTCAGCTCGGCCAGCCGATCTGCCACATCGCGCACCCGCGCCCCCTCGGCCCGCAGCGCCGCAGTCACCGCCGCCTCGTCCACCCGCGCCGCTCGCGCCTCGAACGGCACCCCGGCCGCCCGCAACATGGCCGCGCGCGACGCGCTTTCAGATGCCAGAATCAGCATCTACCGCCGCAAGCTCAGCAAATTGATCACCGCCGCCGCCGTTTCCTCGATAGACCGGCGCGTCACGTCGATAACCGGCCAGCCGCGATCGGCAAACAGCCGGCGCGCAAACAGCACCTCCTCCCCCACCCGCGCCGCATCGGCATAGGACAGCTCAAGCGACGCCGCACCCGGCGCGCCATGGCCCAGAATGCGGTTGCGCCGCACCTGCACCAGCCGCTCCACGCTCACCGTCAGCCCCACCACCAGCGGCTCGATCAACCCGGCAAACTGCGCCGGCACCGGCCGGCCGGGCACCACCGGAATGTTCGCCACCTTGTAGCCGCGGTTGGCCAGATAGATGGACGTCGGTGTCTTCGAACTGCGCGAAACCCCCACCAGCACCACATCGGCCTCGTCCCAATCGTTGGCGCCGATGCCGTCATCATGCTCCATCGTGTAGGTGATTGCCTCGATCCGCCTGAAATAGCTGTCATCCAGCGCGTGCTGGCCGCCGGGATTGGGCGTCGCCCGCCGCCCCAGCATGCGCTGCAATCCCTCGATCACCGGATCGAGCACTGAGATCACCGGCAGGCCAAGCGCTGCACAGCGGCTTTCCAGCCGCACCCGCACATGCCCGGACACCAGCGTGTACAGCACGAGCCCCGGCCGCTTGGCAATCTCGTCAAGCACCCGGTCCAGATGCCCCTCCGACCGCACCATCGGCCAGAAATGCTTCACTGCATCCACCGCCTCGAACTGCGCCAGCCCGGCCTTCACCAGAGACTCCAGCGTCTCGCCGGTTGAATCCGACACCAGATGCAGATGCAGCGCGCTCATGTCAAAGCCTGTCCTCGCCGATCGCTGCCCACAAAAACTGTGGATAGACCAGAGGGCAAGTCCCCGCAAAGCCAAAGGACAAGCGCCGTCGCCCCGCCGCACCGGAATTCCACCCGCGCCTTCCCCGCCGGCGCCGCCTTTCGTCCGCATGTGGACAATTTCACCCACTGCCGCACCCACCCTGCGGAAATCCGGCTTTCTGCCGGCTTTTCAGCAGCCTGACCGCAACGGCTTGCAGAGCAAAGCTGTGGACAGAATCTAATCCCCACGATTCACACCACCACAACTGCAACAAAACTTTCATGAATCTTCCATACAAGAGAAGAAATTGCCGGGCCGCCCGCAGGGGTTGACCGCCCGCCTGCAAGCCCGCAATCCACGGTCATGACATCCAACCAGAACGGCCGCTTCCTGCGCACCCTCGCCGGCGACATCTCGCAGCCACCCCCGGTTTGGCTGATGCGCCAGGCCGGCCGCTACCTGCCGGAATACCGCGCCCTCCGTGCCGAAAAGGGCAGCTTCCTGGCGCTCTGCTACGATCCCGAAGCGGCCTGCGAAATCACCCTGCAACCCGTCCGCCGATTCGGCATGGATGCCGCCATCCTGTTCTCCGACATCCTGATCGTGCCGCACGCCATGGGCCAGGACCTCACCTTCACCGAAGGCGAAGGCCCCCGCCTCACCCCGATCCTCGAAACCACAAACCTCGACACGCTGACCGCCCAGCCGCAGCACCTCGAATCCATCTATGCCACCGTCCGCAAAACCCGCGCGGCGCTTGCGCCAGACAAGGCGCTGATCGGCTTCGCCGGCTCGCCGTGGACGGTCGCCACCTACATGGTCGCCGGCATGGGCAGCAAGGATCAGGCCGCAGCCCGCCTCATGGCCTACCGCGATGCGTCTCGCTTCCAGGCGCTGATCAACGCCATCGTCGACACCACCGTCACCTACCTGTCCGGCCAGATCACCGCCGGCGCCAACGCCGTCCAGCTGTTCGACAGCTGGTCAGGCAGCCTCGCCCCCGCCGAATTCGAGCGTTGGGTGATCGCTCCCACCGCCAGCATCGTGCAGCGGCTCATGGCGCTGCACCCGCAAACCCCCATCATCGGCTTCCCCAAGGGCGCCGGCGAAAAACTCGTCGCCTACGCCGCGGAAACCGGCATCGACGCGCTTGGCCTGGACGAAGCGATCGACCTGCAATGGGCCATCCGAACCCTGCCACCCACGCTTCCCCTGCAAGGCAACCTCGATCCGATGGCGCTGCTGGCAGGCGGCACAGCGCTCCGCCAGGCCATCGCCCGTATCACCCACGCCTTCGAAGGCCGCCCGCACATCTTCAATCTGGGCCACGGCATAGACCGCCACACCCCCATCGCCCACGTCGAAGAGTTGCTGGCGCAGATCCGCGGCACTTCGCGATAGCCTTGCACGGGCACTGCGCGATAGCCTTGCACGAAGTTTGCCGGCGGCAAATTGCGCCCGCCTGCGGCAAACCGAACCGGAAACCACAGCACCCGGGCCTCAGCCAGGCGCATCGGCAATCATTGCCGTAAACCGCGCCTCTGCAACCTTCACCCCTTCCACGGATGCAACGCCGGCGAATTTGCACACCGAAGCGCGCCGCTGCACGAAAGACACATCGAGCGCCAGCAAGCAGCCCGGCTGCACCGGTTTGCGGAATTTCGCCTCTTCGATGGCCATGAAATAGACGAGCTTGCCGGTGCCAGCGAGGCCGAGGGATTCGACTGCCAGCACGCCGGCGGCCTGTGCGAGCGCTTCCACGATCAGCACTCCGGGCATGATGGGCCGGCCGGGAAAATGCCCCTGAAAATAGGGTTCATTCATCGACACGGCCTTGATGCAGCGCACCGAGACGTCGGGAATCAGGCTTTCCACGCGGTCCACCAGGAGCATGGGATAGCGGTGCGGCAGCAGCGCGAGGATCGCGCCTGTATCATGTGCCATGCCATGCTCTCCGGGTGGCTGGTTGCGGGTGACTGTTTGCGGAACCGGCGCTATCGGCGCGGCGGTGCAGCCGCCGCAGGTGCAGCCGGCGGCGTCGTCGACACGCGCGGCAGCGAGGTGTTGATGCGGGCGATCACGTCGGTGGTCACATTCAGCGACGCCGTGTGCTGCAGGGTTGCCCCTTCGGCCACCGCGATGGACGCACCGCGTTCGCGCATCACCTGCGTGATGATGGGCTGCGCTGCATCGTTGATCTGCTTGATCACGAACTGGCGCGCGCGTTGCACATCCTGTTCCAGCCGCTGCAGTTCCTGCTGCGCCGTCTGCTGGCGCTGCCCGAAGGCCTGCGCCCGCTGCTCGAGCGCCGGGCCGCTCAGCGTCTTGTTCGCCTGTCCAGCCTGGATTGCATCGGCTTCGGTTTTCAGCTGCCCCTGCAGCGTGGTGGCGCGGGTCTGCAGCCCGTTGATCTTGCCCTGGATTTCGGTCGCAGCGGTCTTGCCGGCGGCGCTTTCGTTCACCACGCGATCAAGATCGACGATCACGATAACGGGTGGCGCCAGGGTCTGGGCAATCGCGGGGCTGGCCACCATGGCGAGCAGCAGGGCGGCGGT
>JBBRKH010000041.1:0-10053 GCA_038217965.1 Sphingomonadales bacterium
GCGTTGGCCAACGCGCAATAATCGAGGCCGGGGCAGGCGATGATGTCGGTCGCCAGATCGAGGTTGGCAGCAGCAAGGTCGGCAGCGACCAGGCCATCCCACACGGCTTTCAGATCCGACGCCTTCACATGCGCCAGCACCAGATTTTGCGCATGCGTCACGCGAATCTCATCGTGCGAAAAGCGTTTGGCGAGATCGGCGACCGCGTCCATTTGCGCAGACGATGCATCGCCCGGAATGCCGCCGACCTTTTTCAGCGATATGTTGACGATGCGATAGCCCGGCACGCGGTGTGCCACAGTCTGCCGGTCCATCCAGAGGGCGAAATCCGGAACGCTGCGATCGACGGCGTCGCTCAGGCCGGTTTCGAGCCCCGGATCGCCGAAGAAGTTCCTGATGCGCGCAATCTCGCCTGCCGGCGCATCGATGCCCAAGGTCAGCACATGCGCATGCTCGGCTTCGACCTGGCTGGCGAAAGCATCGGCGCCGGTCTCCAGCACCAGTATCTTGATCCGCGCCTTGTAGATGTTGTCGCGCCGGCCGAGCCGGTTGTAGACGCGCAGGATGGCTTCCGAATAGCTGAGGAACTGCGCCGCTGGCAGAAACTCCCGGATCAGCGGGCCGACGATCGGCGTCCGCCCCATCCCGCCGCCGACATAAACCTTGAAGCCGGGCTCGCCGGCCGCATTGCGCACCAATTGATAGCCGATGTCATGCAGCCGGATGGCGGCGCGGTCATTGTCTGATCCGGTTACCGCAATTTTGAACTTGCGCGGCAGATAGGTGAATTCCGGATGGAAGCTGGACCATTGCCGCAGCAGCTCCGCCCAGGGGCGCGGGTCTTCCACCTCGTCGGCGCAGGCGCCGGCATATTGATCAGCCGAAATGTTGCGGATGCAGTTTCCCGAGGTCTGGATGGCGTGCATTTCCACGCTGGCAAGGTCGGCGAGCAGATCGGGCGTTTCTTCCAGCCGCATCCAGTTGTACTGGATGTTCTGCCGCGTGGTGAAATGCGCATAGTCGCGGTCGTATTTCCGCGCGATGTGCGCCAGCATCCGCAGCTGCCGCGAATCCAGCGTGCCATAGGGAATGGCAACGCGAAGCATATACGCATGCAACTGCAGATAGAGGCCGTTCTTCAGCCGCAACGGCCGGAAATGCTCTTCGTCCAGCGTGCCATCCAGCCGCCGCTCCACCTGGTCGCGAAACTCGGCGACCCGTGCGTCGACAATGGACTGATCGATCGAATCATAGCGGTACATCAGCGATACTCTCCATCGCGGGCGGCAAGGTCGATGCGCACGGTCGGCCCGAAACCGCGAATTCGCTCGCGGATCTTCACCGGCCTGAAGCCACCACCCGGCGCGCCCTCCGCATCCACCAGCGCCAGATCGATAACCTGTTCGCTTGCGGATTCGCGGGCAAGCAGCGCTTCGCTGTCAACAACCGCAACGGCGTCCGCCAGCAAAAGGCTCCAGCCATCGCCGTTCCACCACAGCACGTCGCCGCGCAGCAGTTCGTTCCCGGTCAACAGCTTCACCATACGCCTTCTCCGGTTGAGGCAAGCAATTGACCGGCCAACCCGCCAATCACATCTTCGGCATCCGCCAGCGCTGCCACCTTGCCGACCACCAGCACCGCCGGCGATTGCACCCGCATCCGCTCCACCATCGGCGCAAGCCCGGCCAGCAAGGTCCTGAGCGCCCGCCGCCCCGGCAGCGTCCCGCGCTCCAGCACCGCAACCGGCATATCGGGCGATACCCCGTCCGCCATCAGTTTCTCGGCAATCTGCGCGGCCGTCGTCACACCCATATACACCACCAGCGTCCGCCCCGGTCCGGCCAGCCCGCGCCAATCCTGCTCGCGCAAACCCTGGCATGTTCCGGCCACGAAGGTCAGCGCGCTGGCGAAGTCGCGGTGCGTCAGCGGCAATCCGGCTTCCGCAGCGCAGCCCAGTGCCGCCGAAACGCCCGGCACGACTTCGCAAGCGACGCCCGCGTCACGACACGCCTGAAGCTCTTCGCCGCCGCGTCCGAACACGAAGGGATCGCCACCTTTCAGCCGCACAACCCGCAAACCCTCGCCAGCCAGTCGCAACAGCAGCGCGTTGATATCGCCCTGCTGCATCGTGTGCCGGTCGCGCTTCTTGGCAACCGAAATCCGCGCGGCCGTTGCCGGTGCCAGATCGAGCACACGCAAATCCACCAGACCGTCGTGCACGACCACGTCGGCCATTCCAAGAATTCGCGCCGCGCGCACCGTCAGCAAGTCCGGATTCCCCGGGCCTGCCCCCACCAGCCAAACCTGTCCTGCTGCGCGTTTCATGCCGCAGCCAATGCCCCCAGCCCCGGCCGCGCGTCCACCAACCATGGCTTTGCGGCGGCAAAGCGGCGCTTTCCCCGCTACCGCAAGCCTTGCGAACCCGCTAACAGCTGCCGGATGGATGCCACCGCCGCAGCTCCCGAACCCGCCCGCCCCGGCGTCTTCGCCCGCATCGGCGCCCGCATGGCCGCCATCCCGCGCCGCCTCTGGATCATTTTCGGCGCTCTCGCTGTGCTCGCTGCCGTCTTCCTGTTCTTCTTCTGGCTGCTCGTCATCCGCGGGCTGCCCGATGCCGCCAGCCTTGCCAGCTATCAACCCTCGCTGCCCAGCACCGTGCGACAGGCAGACGGCACGCCCATCCACAGCTTCGCACGCGAACGGCGCATCTATCTGCCTTTCGATGAAACCCCGCCGCTCGTCATCCAGGCCTTTATCTCTGCCGAAGACAAGACCTTCTTCACCCACGACGGGCTTGATTACGCCGGCATTGCGGCCGCACTGCCCGGCCTCGTCGAAAGCTTCTTTTCCGACAAACGACCGGTCGGCGCTTCCACCATTACCCAGCAGGTGGCCAAGAATCTGTTGCTCACCAACGAAGTCACCATCGGTCGCAAGCTGCGCGAGGCCATCCTCGCGCGCCGCATCGAACAGCAGTTCACCAAGCAGCAGATTCTGGAACTATACCTCAACCAGATTTTTCTCGGCCGCAACGCCTATGGCATCGAGGCTGCCTCGCAGGCCTATTTCGCCAAGACGACCGATCAGCTGACGCTGCCCGAAGCCGCATACCTCGCCATCCTGCCCAAGGCCCCCTCGCGCTATAGCCCGACCCGCAACTACCAACGCGCCTTCGAACGCCGCAACTATGTGCTGCAACAGATGGCAGACAATGGCTACATCACGCCTGGGCTTGCTGCAGCCACCAAGGCGCTGCCCATCGTTGCCATCACGACCGCAGACCAGCCGCCGCTTGCAGCCGGTGGCTATTTCGTCGAGGAACTTCGCCGGCAGCTGATCGCAAAATTCGGCGAGGATGCCGCAGACGGCCCCAACAGCGTCTATGCCGGCGGGCTGTGGGTGCGCTCCACCATCGATCCCGTCATCCAGGCCGCCGCCGAAAAGGCCCTTCGCGACGGCCTCGTCCGCTATGACCGGATCAAGGGCTGGCGTGGACCCGCCGCACGGATCGAAGTCGGCGCCGATTGGGACAAGCGCCTGCGCGCCGTCAATCTGGGCGTCGGCTACCCCGAATGGCGCGCCGCCGTCATCCTCGAATCCGTCTCCGGCGGCTTCAAGCTCGGCCTGGAAGACGGCAGCACCTCCTTCATGTACAACGGTGACGCGCCGCAGACGCGTGGCGGCATCCCGGCATGGCAGCAGCTGCGCGCCGGCGATGTCGTCCCCGTCACCGCCGTCAACCGCTCCAACCATGCGCTGCGCCAGATTCCGGAAATTTCAGGCGCGCTGGTCGTGCAGGAGCCGGATACGGGGCGCATTCTCGCCATGGTCGGCGGCTTCGACGTGCGGCAATCCAGCTTCAACCGCGCCACGCAGGCCAAGCGCCAGCCCGGCTCCAGCTTCAAGCCGTTTGTTTATGCCGCCGCGCTGGACAACGGCATGACACCGGCCACCATTGTAACTGACGCGCCCTATTGCGTCTATCAGTCGGCCAAACTCGGCCGCAAATGCTTCCGCAACTTTGGCGGCGGCTCGGCCGGCGCGCAAACCATGCGCTGGGGCCTTGAACAATCGCGCAATCTGATGACCGTTCGCATTGCCTACAACACCGGCATGGACAATGTGGTGAAGCTGGCGAAAGATCTCGGCATCGGCAGCTACGACCCCGTGCTCGCAATTGCGCTCGGCGCCGGCGAAACCACGCCTACCAGGCTCGTCAACGCCTATTCCATCCTGGTCAACGGCGGCAAGGCGATCGAGCCCGTGCTCTTCGATCTGGTGACCGACCGCAACGGCAAACCCCTCTACCGCGCCGATGCGCGCGCGTGCGACGGTTGCAATGCTCCCCAATGGCAGGGCCAGCGCATGCCCCGCCCGGCAGACACCCGCCGCCAGGCAATGGACGCCCGCACCGCCTACCAGGTGACACATATGCTCGAAGGCGTCATCCAGCGCGGCACTGCTGTAACGCTCCGCCCGCTCGGCGTTCCCATCATGGGCAAAACCGGCACGACCACCGGCCCGAAAGACGCCTGGTTCGTCGGCGGCACGCCGAATTTCGTCGCCGGGCTCTACATAGGCTACGACAAACCGAAAAATCTCGGCAGCTGGATCCAGGGCGGAACCTTCGCCGCACCGGTCTGGAAAAGCTGGTTTACCAATGCCTTCAAAAACAACGAGCAGGACGCTGACCCTTTCCTCGCCCCGGCCGGCGTCCGCATGGTCCGTATAGACCGCCGCTCGGGGCGCCGCGTCTATGGCGCCTGGCCCGCACAGGATCCCAAGGCCGCCGTCATCTGGGAAGCATTCAAACCCGAATCCGAACCTCGCCGAATTATACGCGGCGCAGATCTCACGCCGCTCACCCCCAGCGGCCCCGCACGCGCCAAAGTGAAAACCGACAGCGACTTCCTGCGCCAGCAGGGTGGCATCTACTAACCGTTACAGGCGCGGCAGCGTTACCCCGCGCTGCCGCATGTATTTGCCCGAGCGGTCGGCATAGCTGACTTCGCAGGCGCCCTCGCCCTTCAGAAACAGGAACTGGCAGGCGCCCTCGTTGGCATAGATTTTCGCCGGCAGCGGCGTGGTGTTGGAAAATTCGAGCGTCACATGACCCTCCCACTCCGGCTCCAGCGGCGTCACATTCACGATGATCCCGCAGCGTGCATACGTGCTCTTGCCAAGGCAGATGACCAGCACGTCCCGGGGCACGCGGAAATATTCAACCGTGCGCGCCAGCGCAAAGCTGTTGGGTGGAATGACACACACATCCTGCTTGCGATCGACGAAGCTGGTCGGCGAGAATTGCTTCGGATCGACCAGCGCGTTGTCGACATTGGTGAAAATCTTGAACTCGTCGGACACCCGGGCATCATAGCCGTAGCTTGAAAGGCCGTACGAGATGACGCCCTCGCGCGCCTGCCGATCCTGGAACGGCTCGATCATGCCATCCCGTTGCGCTCGCTCGCGAATCCAATGGTCCGGCATGACGCCCATCAAAAATCTCCTATTGCCTGATGTGCAGCACACAGATCAGCGTGAACAGCCTCCGGGCGGTGTCGAAATCCACCTCCGCCTTGCCCTCCAGCCGCTCCATCAGCATCGCTGCCGCCTCGTTGTGAATGCCGCGCCTGGCCATGTCGATCGTTTCGATGGCGCTGGGCGTGGCGTTGCGAATGGCCTTGTAATAGCTGTCGCAGATCGCAAAATATTCCCGCACAGTGCGCCGGAACGGGGACAGCTGCACCATCACGCACCCCGCCGCAGTGTCGCCTGCATCCGACACATCGAGCGCCAGCCGCCCTTCCTCCACGCGCAGCTTCAGCCGCCAGGGGCCGCTGCCGGCAATCTCCGTCGGGCGGAAGCTGTTGCCCTCCAATATGTCGAAAATCGCGACGCGGCGCTCCTGCTCGACATCGGCATTGCGCCAGATCACGGTGCGCTCATCCAGCGCAATTGCCACGATTCGGTGATCGGCATCGTTGCGCTCGACAGCATCAGCTCCGCTCATGGCAGGCTGTTGACCAGTCGGCCGAGTGCCACCCGCACGGGGCCGAGCAGCGGATCCCAGGTCCGGCCAAGGCGCACGACAACCAGCTGCTTTGATGGGACGACGATCACATACTGACCGAGATGCCCGACTGCGGCAAAGGCGTCGGCCGGCCCTTGGCTGGGAAACAGCGCCACCTGGTCTGCCGGCGGCGAACCGCGGTTCAGCCAGAAATGCCCGCCATACTGCGGATTGGTCGGTGCCGGTGTGCGCACAAAATCCACCCATTGCGGCGACACGACCTGTTTGCCGCGGGCCACGCCACCATCCAGATAAAGCTGCCCGAAGGCCGCCCAGTCCGGCGCGGTGGCATGGCAAAGGCTGCCGCCCAGAACGGTGCCGCTGGCATCGAACTCGCAAACCAGGCTCGGCATCACCGTGCCCAGACGGTCGCGAATGTAGGCCCAGGTGGCTCCACGGCGCTTGTCCGCCGATGCGCCGGGCGCAACGGCATCACCCACGATCCGGCTCAGGATCTTGCTGGTCGCGCTGGAATATTCGAACACCGTGCCCGGCTTCGCCGCAAGCGGCATGCGCACGGAATAACCTGCCGCGTCCGCTGCCCGATCGGTGAACAGGATGCGCACTGTGTGATCGTCTTCCGGCCGCGCGCTTGCTTCCTGGTGCGCCAGCCCGGACGACATGTGCAGCAGGTGGCGAACGCTGATCGCGCTGCGCGGATCGGCGGCCCATTCGCCGACCGGCGCGCCGCCGTCCAGCCGCAAGCGCCCCGAATCGACCAGGGTTCCAACCAGGGTCGCGGTCACCGATTTCGACATGGACCAGCCGATCAGCCGGGTGGACGCGGAGAATCCGGGGGCATAGCGCGCATACACGGGCACGCCGTTCTGCAGCACCAGCAGCGCCCGTGTTTCGCCGAGCCGGGGGTCGGTGAAGAAACGGTCGGCGACCAGCTTGGCGTCGGCGTGCAACTGCGCCAGACTGGGCACTGCTGGCAATGCTGCAAGCAAAATGAGAAGCATGCGCCACATGGCCTCTACCCTAAGGGCAACTCCGGCATGAAGCCAATCCCCACGCTGCTGCTGGCAGCCGGTGTGCTTGCTGCGTGCTATGCGCTGCTGCTGGCAAGCCCCATCGGCCGCCGGGCCGAAGTTGCCACCGGCTATTCGGCACGCGTCATCTGCGCGTGCCGCCATGTCGCCAACCGCAGCCTGGAAAGCTGCAAGGCCGATCTGGAGCCGGGGACCGAAATCGCCCGGATAACGGATTTGCCGGACCAGCGTATGGTGGTTGCCATCGTGCCACTGCTGGCAAAATCAACGGCAATCTACAGCAGCCCGTTCGGCTGCGTGCTTGCGCCCTGACCGCAACGAAAAACGGAGCCCGAAGGCTCCGCGTTTGCAACCGGGCTGATGCGGGGGGTGCCCGCACCAGGACGCATTCGATCGCGGGTTACTTGATCTTGGCTTCCTTGAATTCCACATGCTTGCGCACGACAGGATCGTATTTGCGAAACAGCAGCTTGTCGGTCTGCGTGCGCGGGTTCTTCTTGGTCACATAATAATAGCCGGTGTCAGCAGTGCTGACGAGCTTGATCTTGACCGTTGTTGGCTTGGCCATGGCATCCTCGAAAATTGCGGAAGGAAGTCGGCACGCGCCAACCCCGGAAAGAGCGGGGCACTAGGCCAGAATCGGGTCCGCCGTCAACCCCGAGGTCAATTGCGGGGGGAACCCCGGCCGCGCTTGACGCCCGGTGGCGGGCCACCCTTGCGGGCCGGGCTCCGCGAGGCTTTGCCGTCGCGGCGCAAGCGCTGTCGCTCTGCCGACGCCACCCCCGGCAGGGAGAAACGCAAACTCCCGGTCGCCATATCCGCTTCTTCCAGGCGCAGATCGAGGCGTTGCCCCACACCGAATTTCGTGCCCGTTTCCATCCCTTCCAGAAACCGTCCCGCTTCGTCGAAGCGGAATCGCTCGGCCCCCAGCGCACTCACTGGCACCAGCCCGTCGCCGCCGATGCCGTCCACGGTCGCAAAGAAACCGAACGCCTGCACGCCTGAAATCCGCGCCCGCACCACCTGGCCCACTGTCTGCGCCAGATGCCGGGCGATGTAGCGGTCGAGGGTTTCGCGTTCAGCCTCCATGGCGCGTCGCTCCGTCATCGAGATATGCTCGCCGATCGGCGCAAATCGTTGCTCTGCCCCGTCCGCCAGCCCGCCTTCGCCCAGCCGGAAGCCGCTGACCAGCGCCCGGTGCACGCAGATATCCGCATAGCGGCGGATCGGCGACGTAAAATGGCCGTAGCTTGCCAGCGCCAGCCCGAAGTGACCGGTGTTGCGTGGCGCATAATAGGCCTGCGTCTGCGACCGCAGCACGGCTTCTGAAATCTCCGTTGCGTCGTCGCGGCCCTTCGCCTTCTCCAGTATGCGATTGAATGTGCCCGGCGTCACCACCTGCCCCAGCGCAAAGCTCACTCCAAGCGTGCCGAGATACTCCTTCAGCGCCACCAGCTTTTCGCGGCCCGGCGGCTCGTGACAGCGAAACATGACCGGCCGCTTCTTCTGCTCCAGCGCCAGCGCGGCTGCCACATTGGCGGCAATCATCATGTCCTCGATGACCTGGTGCGCATCAAGATGCGGCCGGATCTTCACCCCTGCCACATTGCCAAGCGAATCCAGCTCAACCCGCCGCTCCGGCAGATCAAGCTCCAGCGGCCCACGCGCCCGACGCGCCACCTTCAAGGCGGCCCAGCAGGCCCACAGGGGCTGCAGAACCGAAGCCTTCAGCGGATGCTCCTCGGCATCCTCCATCGCTGCCTGCGCCACCTCATAGGCGAGATTGGCCACCACCCGTATCCGCGCTCGATGAAACGAGAAACGCAGAACCTCGCCTTCCGGCGAAAGTCGCATGTCGCAGGCGAGCACCGCCTTGTCCGCTCCCGCCTTCAAACTGCATGCGCCGTTCGACAGCGCCTCGGGCAGCATCGGCACCACCCGATCCGGGAAATAGACGCTGTTGCCCCGGTCGAACGCGCTCTTGTCGAGCGCCACCCCCGGCCGCACGAACCAGCTGACATCTGCAATCGCCACGATCAGCCGGTGTCCGGCTCCATCCTGTTCCGCCCAGACCGCATCGTCATGGTCGCGCGCGTCCGCCGGATCGATGGTGATGAGCGGCAGCGCCGTCCAATCCTCCCGCTCGCCCAGATCCTCGCTGGAAGCGCGCTCCGCATCCGCCAGCACGCTATCGGAAAAATGCTCGGGGATGCCCTTTGCAGCAATGGCAATCGCGCTGAGCGAGCCCGCTGCAAAGGGGTCACCGAGCCGCTCCACAATATGGGCGACCATGCGCGCGCCCGACCCCTTTATTTCGGCCCGCACCAGTTCGCCCTGCAGCACCGCGTCGCCATGGTGCAGCGCGAAATCCTGGCGGCTGCGCTTGTCAACCGGCTTCAGCCGCAGCGCGCCTTCGGCATCCTTGCGCACCACGCCGAGCACCAGCGCCTTCGCCCCCGAGGTTCCGCGCGCGAGCCGCTTGATGACAGTGCCGAGATAGCGGCCCGCATCACCTTCGATGCGGCACAGCAGCCGGTCACCCATCTGCAACCGCTCCGATGGGCGCCCGCGTCCGCGTTCACCGCGTGCCACGATCACCTTTGGCGGCGGTCCTTCACTGTCCCAGCGATCGGGCTCGGCGACAGTCTTTGCGCCATCCGCCTGCACCACTTTCAACACCGCCACCCGCGGCAGCCCGCCGGCCTTGTGCAGGGTGCGGCCGGGGCCGGCATCCAGCAGCCCCTCCTCCTGCATGTCGGCCAGCAGCTGCTTCAGTGCCTCGCGCGCCTCGCCGTGCAAGCCAAAGGCGCGGGCGATCTCGCGCTTGCCAACCGCGCTCGGCGTCTGCCGCACGAAGGCGAGAACAGCGTCCCTGTCTGGCATGCTCATGCCGACAATCCGCAAGTGATCGGAAGGCTCACCCGGCTGCCTTCCTTTTCGCAGCCGATTTTTTCGCCGGCGGCTTTATAGCCGCTTTCTTAGCTGGCGGCT